>NZ_CAMFHL010000203.1 GCF_945952095.1 uncultured Arsenicibacter sp.
CCCCTGACCCGTCGACGGCCCTCCCCCCTGCTTTGCCGGCCGGTCGGGATAGAAACCGGTAACCCGCTGCTGCATCAGTTCCGTAAACTGATTATATTTTGTAAAGGGAAGGATCCGGTTACGCCTGGTATCAAACGTCAGCAGCCCCTGCTCAAGGCCAAGCAGGATATTGCCTTGTCTGTCCGGCCATGCCGAAACACATCGGTTGTTGGGCAGCCCCAAAGGATAAGCAGCCGCTTTCTCTGTTTGCGGATCGTAGCGCAGTGCCCCGCCAAAAAACGTCCAGATAGCTCCGTCTGCCGTCCGGACAAGCGGGCATAGGCTGAGCGTAAATATCGGATGTACATCGTCGGGCGATACGGCAGGCTGACTTTTTCCGGTTTGCAAATCAACGAACTGACAGGTGGGCGCATTTACCCAGAGCCGTTTACCTACCTGAGTCATGCCACGGATAGCCTGCCGGGAAGATGCCACAGGCTGATCCTCATCCACATGCAGATACCGCTGAAAATGACTGACTTCCAGCGTCAGCATCAGAAAGCCGTTCACGCAATTGGCCCAGACAACGCCCGTCTGGTCAACAAACGTCCATTGCAGCTGCTGCGTCCGCGCAATCGGGAAGCCCGAAGCCTTTAAATCAAAAACAATTCCCTGTTCAGGATGCCAGGCCACCAGCAATTGCGGACCGGTTATCCAGAACAGGCCGTGCAGTTGATCGTAATTGATATAGGTATTAGCCAGCAGCACCGACGGCGGTAACCCCAGCGATACGGGTACAATTGTTTTGTCGGGCCTGAGGATATAGAGTGCCTGCCGCGGGTTGGGCACTTCGTTAGCAGTCACCCCGACTCTGTCAAAGAGGTGATGCAAATAGATTGTCCCGTCAGCCATCCTTGCAACGGGCAATAACGTATAGTTGGACAGCAACCGGTAGCGGTTCAGGATACGCCCGGTCGAATCAACTTCAATCAGCGTACGGGGATGATCCGCGGTTTTGGGCACCAGCGTAATCAATAATGTTTGCTCTGTTGTCTGAAATAACCTGTGCCCCGGACTCCAGCTATACTCCAGATCCGGATGCTGAAATACGGTCCGGAACACGCCTTTTGGGGTCTGGTAAAGCACCTTGCCGCTGCGGGTGCGGAAATAGCGGCAAATATTATCACCCGATGGGGCAAACTCAATGAGCGGGTCTTTCTGCATCCAGGTACTGTGCGCAAATACAGCATGCACTGGTTGAGGTTGCGTCTCACCCGGCTTGATGACGTATTTGTAGTTCCCATCGCCAACCTGACAGGCAAACAGCCAGAAATTACCGGCATGATCGGTGGCCAGTCCGCAGATACCGGGGTTATAGGATTTCCGGGCTGATGCCGGCATTGTGGGGGCGATGAAGGTTTTCCCATTGAACCGGTAGGCTTCAGTCGGTGTACCGAGCCAGACGAACCCCTGCGGATCCTGCCCCATACTAAGAACCGACCGTTGCGGCAGGCCTTGTTCTGTAGTGATGTGTTTAACGCTGACCTGATACGAATAGGATGTATGGAGCGGCTGTGCCCCCCAGGCAGAGATACACCAACCAACCAATAATCCGGGTAATAACCGCTTTACGGCTGTTAATAAACACAATTTCATAAGCTACGGGCAAGCACAAAGGCGCTCTAAAATACAGAATTTCCCCCAAACCTGATAGTACGTATACCGGATACCGGTTTATGTGAAAATTCAGCTAATCGACCGGTTTTGTTTTCATGACGCTGGAAGAGACGTAGCCCAATTCATAGTAAGCAATATAAAGCACAAAACAGGCACATATAAGTACATATTTCCTATTCATCATAAACTTAAGAAGATATGCCGCGTAAAAATGTCCGTTTGGGGGTATATGATTGGCAAGATTGGGGAAGTCGGATGTCGTTGATTTGCGACGGAATTAAAAAAATAAACCCCATCTCTCTATGTACTCATCACCTCAACTCAGGGTGCCCGACAGGTATGCCGGCCTGCGCGTCAGCCAGCGCCCGGTGTCTGTCCGGCGTCTCAGTCATCTTGTACTGACTGTATTGTTAGGACTTCTGCTGACCGGCATACCTACCTATGGTCAGACCGGGGCAGCGCTGAACTTCGACGGTTCGGACGATTACGTTGATCTCGGAACGGGTATTCCCAACACAGCCACCTTTACCCTGGAAGCCTGGGTGAATCCCGGAACAGGTTACGGTGCGTTTCCGGCAAGCTCCGATCCGGTAGAAATCATCAGCCGGTGGGGATTGGGCGGCACAGGTAATGCCTCGTACCGTCTGGGGATTAATTCAAACGGTACACTGGTCGGAGCCGTTTTCAATCAATCTTCGGGAGGGAGTACAGTAGTGACGTCAACCTCTGTTATAGCCGTCAATACCTGGACGCACATTGCTTTTACCTGCTCGGCAGACAATATTCTTCGAATTTATATTAACGGCGTCCTGGCCGGAACCACTACGAACTGTTATGTTCCCCAGACCAGTAATTATGCGGTTTATTTAGGAAAGCCCATTGATGGTTATAACCGTTACAAAGGCAGTATCGACGAGGTGCGGATCTGGAACCGGGCCTTGCTCGCCTGCGAGATCACCAACCAGCGGAACTGCGAACTGCCCAATGGCCAAACAGGTCTGGTGGCTTATTACAAGTTTAACCAGGCAGCCGGAACCTCGCTACCCGATGCCAGCGGCAATAACAACACGGGTACGCTCAATTCGTTTGCCCTGACCGGAGGCACCTCCAACTGGATTGCTACCGGCGGCGTAACGTCCGACAACACCTGCCCGGCCTTTACGCTGACAGCCAATCCGTCGCTGACCATTGCCAACGGCAACAGTACTACCCTTACGGCCTCCGGAGCCAATAGCTATACCTGGAGCACCAATGCAACGTCGGCCAGTATTAATGTCAGCCCGACAACAACCACCCCCTATTCGGTTACCGGCACTACGGCCAATGGCTGTGCGATTGCGTCGGCAACCGTTAATATCA
Source organism: uncultured Arsenicibacter sp. (assembly GCF_945952095.1). Lineage (GTDB taxonomy): Bacteria > Bacteroidota > Bacteroidia > Cytophagales > Spirosomataceae > Arsenicibacter. The sequence continues at coordinate 3,016 of NZ_CAMFHL010000203.1, forward strand.
TACAAAATATTCCGCCATGTACTACTTTCCTTGGTAGTGGTACAGCAACCGGTTTAGGCAGTAACGACGTTTACAAAGTACTCGTAATTGGTAACACTATTTTTGCCGGCACTGGTCTCGGACTTAGCAGATCAACTGATGGTGGAAATACTTTTACAAACAATAGGATTATCAACTCAAGCTCAACAGGTGCAACTGTATACGATATTGTAACACAAAATAATATCATATATCTAGCTACCTCACAAGGCGTGTATAAATCAACTGATAACGGACAGAGCTTTACACGTTTATTATCAGGCTTGTTTAAGGCATTATTTGTAGATAATAACACGATATACGCCGGCGGCTACACAGGAGATCTGTATAAATCAACTAATGCCGGCCAGACTTTTTCCAAGATACGCTCTTTCACAAGCACAATGATAACCGGTGTCTGGGCATCAGGTAATACTGTCTATGTAACAAACATGCTGGGCTTATCCAGTCCTACCGGTATTCACAAATCGATTGATGGTGGACAGACTTTTACAATGCAGTCATTCTCTGGTATTACTAATTACTATAGTTTTTTTATAACTGGTAACACCATTTATGTCGGCACAAACGGAGGGCTGGCGATCTCTACAGACGGCGGACTTAACTATACACTTCGCAAGACAACTGATGGTTTAAGCAGTAATAATGTCAAAGCCTTCTTCAAACAGGATGACTATATTTATCTTGCCACAGACAACGGCATCAGTATATCAGAAGATCAAGGACAAACCTTTACAAAGTACACACTTGAGAACAGTGGAATAAACCCCAATGTGTTGTGTATATTTGTAAAGGGGTCCACTATTTACACAGGTACAGTCAGAGGCGTATTTACGTCTGGTTTCATCGTCCGCACTATTATGCCGGGCAACCTTTCCTTTCTCAATACTGTAGCCACGTTGGCGCCCGGCACCTCTGCTACCCTGATTGCTCCGGTAAACAACGATACGTATACATGGTCGACTTCATCTGGCAGCAGTTCGATTGTTGTAAATACATCGGGTACATACAGTGTAACTGCTACCGGTACCTGCTCGGGTGTCGGGTCCGTTTCTGTAACCGTATTACCTGTTAACTCCGGTACTGAAACAGCGTTTTTAACCACAACTCAGTGCCCCGTCAAGCTAACTATTACGCAGAATCATTATCAGATGGATGTAACAGGCCCCGGTGGATATCAGTTTACCAACGTCCTCAGACCTACTTTTGTACCTTCTCCTGGTTCAGAACTATATCTTCCGGCAACGGCTTTTATAACCAACATCAGAAAGGCCGGCACCTATACAGCAACCTTCTACGATAAGTCGAAAAAAGTAGTTTCTGTTATCAGTTATGCCGTTAACGGAAGTGGATGCCAATAACATTAAGCCTACTAACATAAAGCTCATGAAACTCATTTTTATATTCCGGGGTGTCCTTTTTGGCTTACTGATTTTATCCTCAAGCCTTCGTGCTGCCAGCATTGATATTACACCCATCTCAGCAACTTACTCTGTCGGACAAACCGTTAGTATTACATTAACAGGTTCTCCTAACACAAGCTATACGCTTACTGCTCTCGAAAATGCGACCAGTACTACACCTATGACGGCTATTCGGGTCAGAGGTAGTCAGATCGTAACGTTTGGTGAAAACGAAACGACAACATCACTCTTAGTTGAATTTCTGCCGGGCTCTGAAGGTGAAGGACGCGTATTTTTATTAGTTGGCAGCAATGACGATCGAGAAATTTCCGGAGTAAAAACAATTATTCCGGCACCATTTATTTCTCTTTCTCCGTCTGGAGCAATCTACTCAGAAGGTCAACGTATTACACTGACTATGACGGGAGGCCTGGCGGGTTTATCGTACATTATCAAAATGTTTGATCAACCATCTATTTATGAAGCAATCGACCTTTCTGGAAATATTATTCCGACAACCAGTCAAGGTACAATTAATATAATCAAATGGCAGGAAGGAATGACTAGTGCTGAGTTTTACATCCAGTTTAGTCAGGGCAGTAAGGGGAGTGATCGCTATTTAATCGTTCATGCTTTAGATTACTCGCATCTGGCCTTCAGCCCGTCATTCAACATATGCCCTGGCAGTACTCTGGCCCTGGCCAATGATGTGTTAGTACCTGCATCGCTGGGGCCCAATAACTGCTCCGTGCTCGTGAATACACAGGCGCAGGGCAACAGCTTCGTTTTTACCGGACCTGATGGCTATGTGTTCAGTAACGTCTTTCGCAACGCAGGCACCTATCAGGTTTCGGCCCCCATCACCAAACCTGGCACCTATCAGTTAACGATAACGTACGATGACTACTGCGGCAAAAGCACCGCTACGAAGTCCTTTACCGTAACGGGAGAGGCCTGTAAGTAAGTAGCAACGGACATGGGCGACAAGGATTGTAAAGGTAAATTCTTTGCAACCCTTGTCACCCCTCGCCATAATGAGTAGCCTTAACTGGCATAGAGAGTGACTTTGGCAGGATTCTGGTATCGATTGGCAGGATTCGGGTATCGAAAAAAAAATTCCGGAAGACTACACAGCCTATGTTTGCAGGCAGTTTTTTTCCATGATACCTGCTATCAACTTTATCATTAACTCTATGCTATCATCAGTACCCTTCTTTTGTTATCTGACCCGACCGGATAAACGCAGCCGCTTCAACCGGCGCACCGGACTGAATAAGCTGTTAAGCCTCATTTTCCTTTTCGTAACGACCTTTGCCAGTACGTATGCCCAAACGCCGGGACAGTCTCTTCACTTCGACGGCGTGGACGATTACGTGAGCCTCGGCTCCAACCTGGGCAATTTTGGTACGGGCGATTTTACCATCGAAATTAAACTCCAGACAACATTTAGCTCGGCTAACTCATCTTATACGTATTTACCGATTCTGGCCAAACGCCAGGACTGTGGCAACAGCAATATTTTCGGTCTTATACTCAACGCAAACGGTTCGCTGGTCTGGGAAATGAGTGAAGCCAATGGGGTTAATGCTCAGTCCGGAACCACTACCGGCATTGCCTGCAACGATGGTGCCTGGCACCAGGCTACCATCGTCCGGTCGGGTAGTAGTCTGAAGGTGTATATCGATGGTATCGAGTCGATGACCCTGACAGGTACACCAACCAACCTCGGCAACAGCAGTCCGTTTGTGATTGGCCTAAACGGGCTTACGTGTAGTCCCAACCGGTTTAAAGGCAATATTGACGAAATCCGTATCTGGAGCGTAGCCCGTACGGCAACCCAGATTAACGACAAACAGAGCTGCGAACTGAACGGCAACGAAACCGGTTTGGTTGCTTACTACAACTTTAATCAGGGCACAGGCGAGGGAAGCAACAGCGGGGTTACCAGTCTGACCAATGCCGTGAGTGGTGGTAGTGCAGGTACGCTCAACTACTTTGCCCTCTCGGGCAACACCTCCAACTGGACTACCTCCGGGGCGGCAACCAAATGTGTTAATTGTAATACGTTTGTGACCCGAACTAACAATACTTCCATTTATGACATATATGTTATAGGTAATACCATTTATGCAGCTACGGCTGCCGGATTGAGCATCTCGACGGATGGGGGCCAAACCTTTACCAATAAGGCAATCAATGGTTCTGTGAGTGCAGCCAGTGTGTTTGTGACTGGCAATGTTATTTATACATCGGCCGGCCCGCGGCTGTCCCGCTCAACCGATGGGGGCCAAACCTTCACGACGCTCACCGACCAAAGCCCAGGCATTGATAACCTATTTGCTCAGGACAATATAATTATGGCCTCTAAAGGTGGTGGTTATGGTTACTATATACTCTCAACTAATGGCGGATCGAGCTTCACAACTAAACAGATCACCGAGGTTTTGAATGCTAAGGGAACGATTAATGACATCTTCGGGGCGAAGGATAGGATCTATTTGGCAGTATCTGGCTCTTCCCGGACAGGAACAGGGCTGTACGTTTCGACCGATAACGGCAATACCTTCACGCTAAATCCTAACCTGAACAGTGGTCTGACCGGCAGGAGCGTGTATGCGGTGAATGATATGATCTATTTTGGTACCACGAACGGGTTGTACATCTCGTCGAATAATGGGCAGACGTTTACACAACGGACAACTGCTAATGGTCTGGGTGGCAATACGGTCTTCGGGATTTATGCCGTTGGAACCCGTATCTATGCCGCCACGAATAACGGCCTGTCTATCTCTACCGATGGCGGACAAACCTTTATCAATCATACCACCGACAATGGACTGGCAAGCAATACCATGAAGGCTGTGTCTGCGGCTGGCACTACAGTGTTTGCCAGCACAGCTGGAGGCCTGTCTATTGCCTCTTTCGGCCTGCAGACACGCAACCCAACGCCCGTGACCCAGGTGACCGGTGCAATCACCATTGCCCCCGGACAGTCGGTGACACTCACGGCCGCTGCCACCAATACCAGCTATACCTGGAGTACCGGTAGCAATGCACAAAGCATCATTGCCAACTCGACTGATCTCTACTCAGTAACAGCCACCGGCGATTGCCCCGGTACAGCCTCCGTACAGGTCACGGTACTTCAGGCAGCGGCGGGGACCACTACGGCCCAATCGGCGCTGGCAGCAACCAACTGCCCCGTTAAGCTGACGGCTACAGGCCTGAGCGGACAGCGGTTCCAGGCAACCGGTCCCGGCGGCTACCTCTTTAACGATGCATACCCCGGTACGGTAACAAACAAGGAAATTACGCTGACCAATATTAAACAGCCGGGTACCTATACACTCCGGAGTGTCAACGCCTCCGGTGTGACCACCGCAGTCAACAGCTTCAACGTTACCGGTTCAGGCTGTAATTAATCCCCTCTCCTTCCCAGAATATAATACAATGAAGTATATCTCTTTTTTATCAGCCTGCCTGCTGGCCTTCGGCCTGCTGATGCCGCAGACGACGTCTGCCCAGATTCAGTTAGCTATTTCACCAACGTCGTCGGGTACATACTCCGCTGGCCAAAGCCTGACCATTACCGTCACCAGCGCCAACACAGCCGTCACCTACTCCATCGATGCCTTCGAGAGTTCAACGGCCACCACGCCCATGACTGCCGTTACTATTGCCAACGCACAGGGAGGTGGCAAAACTTTTTCGGGACAGACCGAAGCGATTTTTCTGGTGCGGTTTCTGGCCGGCTCAGAAGGAGAAGGCCGTATACTGAAAATTGCCGGCACTGACCCGAATGGAGATGACCAAACCCAGAGTGGAGAGTTAACCATTATACCAGCTCCTGTAATTACCCTGACGCCATCAACCGCGAACTACGCCGAGGGGCAGAGTGTAACCGCGACCATGACGGGTGGTTTGGCTGGTCAGGAGTATATTATTAAACTCTACAATTCGCTGCCGCCCGGGTTTACCAACGATGTCTCCGGTGAAATAACACCATCGACCAGCCAGAACACCGTTAATACGATTACATGGAGCGACAATCAGACAAGTGCAGAGTTTTACATCCGGCTGGATCAGCGGACCTTGGGCAGCAGCCGGTATTTAGTTGTCACGAATCTTGATTTCAGTCACATAGGCGTCAGTGCTCCGTTTACTGTATGCCCGCCGGCCGGCAGCACACAGGCCCTGGCCAGCGACGTGTTAGTACCCACCCCGCTGGGACCCAATAACTGCTCCGTGCTCGTGAATACACAGGCGCAGGGCAACAGCTTCGTCTTTACCGGACCTGATGGCTATGTGTTCAGTAACGTCTTTCGCAACGCAGGCACCTATCAGGTTTCGGCCCCCATCACCAAACCTGGCACCTATCAGTTAACGATAACGTACGATGACTACTGCGGCAAAAGCACCGCTACGAAGTCCTTTACCGTAACGGGAGAGGCCTGTAAGTAGCCTGTTTCTGTCCGATTGCTTTATACGTTAAGGTGGCGCGTCGCAGCGTCACCTTATTTTTTACCGGCTCCGTATGGTTGGTACAGAATAATTATTGACGGATAATTTTTGATATTTGAGGGAATCGCCCATTTTTGACGGAAATCATCAATCTTCCGGTATTATGGCTGCCCCGATCCGTGCCTTACTCGTCTGTACTAATCATACGGATTACCCGACTAAATCCGAAAAGACAGGACTATGGCTGAGTGAACTCACCCATTTTTATGATGAAATCGCCGACCGGAATATATTGATTGACATCGCCAGCCCCGCCGGTGGTCCGATTCCGCTTGATGCACGCAGCCTGAAGCGCAACGATACAACTAACGATAAATGGTACCATTCGGCTATTCTAAAGCCCAAACTGGACGAATCACTGCCATTGAACAGCATTGATCCACAGGCCTATAAACTGATCTACCTCGCAGGCGGTCATGGCACGATGTGGGATTTCCCGGAGAACCGGAAGCTACAGGATACTGTCCGGCAGATTTATGAACAGGGAGGAATGATTGCCGCGGTCTGCCACGGCGTAGCAGGTCTGCTGAACGTCCATCTGTCGGATGGTACGGCCTTGGTATGTGACCGGCAAATTACCGGTTTTTCCAGCATGGAGGAAAAACTGATTGGTCTGAAAGACGAAGTACCGTTTTTGCTGGAGGACGCCCTTAAAGCTAAAAGCGCCCTCTACAGCAAAAGCTTTTTGCCATTTCTCCCCCATATTGAGGTCGACGAACGCATGGTTACAGGGCAAAACCCGGCATCGGCCCGCAAAGTCGGGCGTAAAGTCGTCGAAGAAATGTTTGATAAGTAATGTTTACCCAATAATCTTTTTGCCATAAGGTAACGACAAGGCCTCACGCACGCCTCTGAACTGAGACTCACTGTTTACGTTCGCGCCTACAAACGAAATCACGTTCTGGTCGATTAACCACTCGGCGAAATGGCGGGCATTGAGGCCATTCCGACCGGTCAACGAGAGCAAATCCATATGAAACAAGACCCCCTGATCTCTCAGCTTAATGGCTTGTCCTCTATTCTGTTGCAAATAGATATACCGTTCTGAATGAGACAGGACCGGTACAAATCCGCGCGATCGTAATAAATCCAGCGCATCCAGCCAGGTATCCGACAGGGTAATCAGCGAGGTCTCAACCAACACCAGCGACTTCGGCGCTTCCTGTGATGGACTGAACACCAGCAGATCCCCCCTGTTGCGGAGCACCGACAGAAACCCGTCATCTAAATAATACTCTGCGGCAGGCTCCACCGAAAGGTTTACGCCCTCTGCCCGCAATGCCTGTTGAAGTCCTGCCGTTATCGACCTGATCCGGTCTGGGCTGGGCTCGTAATAGCCTTTCATAATATGCGGCGTAATTACAAGCCGGTGAAAGCCCAGGCGGTTCAGTTGCCGGGCAATGGCAACACTCTGGTCCAGTGAATGCGGGCCATCGTCAAGACCTGGTAAAATATGGCAATACAAATCCATCCGTCCGGCGGATGGGACAGCAGACCGGTATACGGCCCTCCGTTGACGCGTCAGAAATGAAAACGGCATGAGCGACAAACTGCGATAAACGTTGATGGATGTAACTTGTCATACGTTTTATGGGGAAGAGTTATATGCAGTTTCGTGCACGAATTGTGCCAAAAAGCAAAAAGCAGGCCGTATGGCCTGCTTTTTTATTTATGCGGAATCTGCGCTCAGGCAATTACCTGCGGAAACAGGGAACGCACGGTCGGCAGAAGTAAGTCTTTTTCAGACACAATCGGATTTTCAACCTCCCAGTCAATCTGCAGGTCGGGATCATTCCAGATAATACCGGATTCAGCAGCTTTATTGTACACATTGGTGCACTTATAGCTGAAAATACTGTCTTCGAGCGTAACGAAACCGTGGCCGAAACCTTCCGGTACCCAGACCATGTTGTTCAGCTTTGCATCCAGCACAAATTTCTCGTGCTGGCCGAATGTCGGTGAATCCGGACGTAAGTCAACAACCACATCAATAACTTTACCGGTAATGACGCGGACAAGTTTTCCCTGGGCAAACGGAGGATTCTGAAAGTGTAATCCCCTCACTACCCCCTTGACGGAGAATGACTGGTTATCCTGTACAAAATCCATGGGCAAGCCCAGCGATTCGAAAACAGGTCTGTTATATGACTCAAAGAAATAGCCGCGCTCATCGCCGAAAACGCGGGGAGTAAGTTCGATCAGGCCTTCAATTGCTGTGTGTCGGACTTGCATAGAAAAGAGTAAAATCCTAACTGGTATATTCGACAAAAATAGGAAACCCTGGCGGTAGTTCGTACTTTTGAGGCAATTCTTTTCTTGCAACTCTATGAATTATAACGAGCTATACCAGCAAATAGCCACGAAAAAATCATATCTCTGCGTAGGTCTGGACACCGATATCCGTAAAATTCCCGCTCATCTTCATAAGGAACCAGACCCGATTTTTGCCTTCAACCAACAGATTATTGATGCAACTGCCGAATATGCAGTCGCTTACAAACCTAACATTGCCTTTTACGAAGCGCATGGTCCGCGCGGTTGGGAAAGCCTGCAAAAAACGCTGGACTATATACCGAAGGCGTGTTTTACAATTGCCGATGCCAAACGCGGCGATATCGGTAATACATCCGGCCTATATGCACGGACGTTTTTTGACCCGTCGGCGTCTGGCCTGAATTTTGATTCGGTTACCGTCGCGCCGTACATGGGCGAAGACTCGGTCACACCATTCCTCTCCTACGCCGGCAAATGGGTCATTCTGCTGGCCCTGACGTCAAATACCGGCAGCCACGATTTTCAGATGCTGCCCGTCGACGGACGGCCGCTGTTTGAGCACGTACTGGAGAAAGCCATTACCTGGGGCGGACCGGACCGGCTAATGTTTGTCGTGGGCGCTACCCAGACGGCGCAACTCAGCCGGATCCGTGAACTGGTACCCGATCACTTCCTGCTTGTTCCCGGTGTCGGCGCGCAGGGCGGTTCACTGGCGGAGGTATCACGCATCGGCCTTAACGGCCACGGCGGCTTGCTGGTCAATGCCTCACGCAGTATTCTCTATGCCTCAGATGGACCTGATTTCGCACAACGGGCCGCCGATGAAGCCCGTATCCTGCAACAGGAGATGGCGACATACCTCTAGATTCTAGCTTACGGTTTGCATCTTTTCCACTGTTTATCAGTACTTTGAGCTTTCCACTTGCTCAACGTAAAAAACTATAAACACCGGAATGCAAACCGTAAACTCTATGAGTCGTGTCCGAATCTTTCATTTACTTTTTGTGGCAATATCAGTATTTTGATCACCATCAGCTCCGCACTACTGACGGTGACCCGATACAAATTCTTTATCCGGGTTTCAGAAATAATCATGCCGGACCGGACTTTACCGATGCCCGTTTGCTGATCAATAACGTTGAGTGGGTCGGTACCGTCGAAATCCACGTCAATGCCTCAGACTGGTTCCAGCACTGTCACCAGCATGACCCTGCCTATGACAACGTCATTCTGCATCTGGTCTGGCAAGCCGACAGGATCGTACAACGTACTGACGGCACCGTTATTCCTACCCTGTCACTACAGGACCGGACCAATCCGCAGCTTCTTTCCCGTTTTGAGACACTGCATACCTCCGCCGACCCGATTCCCTGTAGCGGTCACTGGCCGCAACTCAGTACACTGACGATTATGTCGATGCTCGATCAGGCCTTGCCCGGACGATTGGAACGTAAGGCCGGCGATGTGCTGACTATTCTCAGTCAAACCAGGCTCGACTGGGAGGAAGCAACGTACCAGCTGCTGGCCGTAAATCTGGGTTTTAATGTTAATGCCGGGCCAATGCATCAGCTCAGCCGCGCGGTACCGCTGAAAATTCTGCAAAAGCACCGCAATGCCCTGCTTCAGGTCGAGGCCATGCTCTTCGGGGTCGCGGGGTTGCTGGAAACCGGCGAAAGCGATGAGTACCTCGACAGCCTGCGCCGCGAATACCGCTTTCTGGCAGCGAAATACCAGATGACTGACCAACAGTTACCCGGCCATATCTGGAAATGGGCCCGCCTACGGCCGGCCGGATTCCCGACTCTACGTATTGCTCAGCTGGCACAGCTGATCGTACAGACACCCAGCCTGTTTTCGCTGCTTACGCACACCGATGATATGTCCTTATTACTGACCACACTACAGGTTAAGCCGTCCACGTACTGGCATACACATTACCGGTTTGGCAAACATACCGACAAGGGTGCTCCGTCCCTTGGCGAATCGTCGGCCGTTAATATCCTGATAAACTCAGCTGCCCCGCTGCTGGCCGCCTGCGCGCAGCATAAGCAGCTACCGGCCTATATGGACCGTGCCATTACGTTACTGGAACAACTGCCTGCCGAAAAGAATACCATTCTTGACAACTGGAAAAAGATCGGGTATACCGCCGGGAACGCGTTTGACTCACAGGCGCTGATCGAATTATATAACCGGTTCTGTGTACCGAAAAAATGCCTCAGCTGCCGGATCGGTGCCCGTTTGGTCGGGCAAAAAACGTAACTTTACCGGTCAACGCATCCTCACAATGATTCCCCGTCTGCTAACCATTGCCTTTTGCTTTTGCCTGCTGACCGGCCTTCGGGCTCAGGATTCGCCGAAAATTACGGTAACACCGCTAACCAAGCGGTTATGGGTACACACTACCTTCCGGAATTACGACGGCAAACCCTTTCCCTCTAACGGCATTATTGCCAAAACTGCCGACGGGGTTGTGCTGGTGGATAGCGGCTGGGCCGTCCTCAACGATACGGATCAGACCCGGCAGGTGCTCGAATGGGG
>NZ_CAMFHL010000204.1 GCF_945952095.1 uncultured Arsenicibacter sp.
CTCCCGGGCCTCCATAAACACCCACGCCAGCTTCTGCCCGATGGCATCCAGCTTGTTGTAATTGTCTACCAACAAGGCATACCGGCGGTCGAGCAAATCCGTAAAGCGGTGGATCAGAAAGTTCCGGTACTCTTCCGTAAACGGCTCGGGGGCAAACGCCGGATCGCTGTCGGGCGCGTAGAGGGCAAGGTGCATTTCGGCTGTGCGTTTTCCCAGCAACTCCACCTTGTCGAACACATCCTCCCGGATGGCAAACTGCCGCTTCGGCACCGCATATAGGAAATCGTTCAGGTAATCGCCGGTCTGCGACCAGCTGTCCTTTTCATTGGCTACCATCCGCTGCATCATCCCGAGGGTGATGTCGGTTGGCCCCGCCGCATACGTCACGCTGCCGGCATAGGCCGGAATATTGGCGAAATCGCTGTTTTCGGTGATAAACGCTACCATATCCACTTCGGGATTGGTGAGTTCAAACAGCTTGCGGTAAAACTTAAAAAAGTATTTGTCGGCAAACACCATCGCCGAGTTGCTCGAATCGACGGGCAGCACCCGGCTCGTCACATCGGCGTGTACATCTTCAGCATCAAGGCCCCGCCCCCGCTGGAAAACCAGCTTTCCTCCGTCGACCTGCCGGTTTTTCTGTTCGGCGATGTGTTTATACAACGACGCCCGGAAGCGTTCATCGTAGATCCCGTCGACGAGCAACCCGCGTACCCCGTTCAGGTGCATAACCGTGACAATACCTTTGGCCGGTATTTCGGGATTATCGTGCTGATCGTGGGTCACAAACGACAGCGGCAACAGGTACTGCTCAGGCGGGCCATCGCTGTAGAGCGCTTCCAGGATCAGGATATACGCTACCGAATCGCGGGCCGGAAAGTCAAAAATGGTTCCGACGCGGAAACCGGTCTGGTGCCTGGCCTTGCCGGCAAACCACCGGCACGTATTCACGTATGGAGGCAGCACATGCTGTTCCAGATCCTGCCAGAACGCCGGAATTTCCCGCAGTTCAGACCAGGGAGTTGAGTAGGTTAAGGGATGAGGCATAGTCAGCAAAGAGGGTTATAGCTCGATTCGCAGCAAGTGCATCGGCAGCATGTACGGGTCCAGTTCCACATAGTTCCATTCGCCCCGCCAGGTATAAGTCGCGTCGGTCAGCAGGTCACGCACCCGGTACTCCTGATCGTTGGCAATGCCCAGCTGCCAGATCGGCACCTGTACCATATTCGCGCGGCGGTTGTAGGCATCCATGTTAACCACGGCCAGTATCCGGCTGTTTCCGGAAACTTTCAGATAGGCCATCAGCGCATCATCGTCCACGCGGCAGAACGTAATGTTGTTGGTCTGCTGCAACGCCTCGTTTTCGTGGCGCAGCCGGTTCACCAGCGTAATCAGGTAGGTCAGTTTGTTAGTCTTATCCCAGTCCCAGTGCCGGATTTCGTACTTCTCCGAGTTCAGGTATTCTTCCTTGCCCGGGAACGGATCGTGCTCCATCAATTCAAACGACGGCCCGTAAATGCCGTAGTTCGACGACAGGGTCGCCGCCAGAAAATACCGGATCAGAAACTGCGGTTCATGGCCGCTTTGCAGGATACCCGGATTAATGTCGTGGGTGGTCGGCCAGAAGTTCGGGCGGAAATAATATTTCAGATCCGTCTGTGTCAGCTCGGTCAGGTATTCCTGCATCTCGTATTTGTTGTTGCGCCACGTGAAGTAGGTATACGAGTGTGCAAAACCAACCTTGGCCAGCTGCTGCATTACCTTAGGCTTCGTAAAGGCTTCAGACAGGAACAACATGTCCGGATATTCCTTTTTAACCTCCGCAATTACCCAGTGCCAGAACGAAAACGGCTTGGTATGCGGGTTATCGACGCGGATGATGCGCACCCCCCACGAGCCCCACGTCAGCAGCACACGCCGCATTTCGAGCCACAGGTTCTGCCAGTCTTCCGTCTCGAAATAGACCGGGTAAATATCCTGGTATTTTTTAGGCGGATTTTCGGCGTACTGAATCGAGCCGTCGGGGCGTTTCTTGAACCATTCCGGATGATTTTTGGCCCACGGGTGATCCGGTGAACATTGTATGGCGAGGTCCATCGCCACCTCCATGCCGTAGTTTTTACTGATGGCAATCAGGTGCTTAAAGTCATCGATGGTGCCCAGTTCCGGGTGAATGGCATCGTGGCCGCCCTCTTCGGAGCCGATGCCGTAGGGCACCCCCGGCTCTCCCGGCTGGCAAACTACATTGTTGTTTTTCCCTTTCCGGAACTGGTGCCCGATCGGGTGGATCGGCGGCATGTACAACACGTCGAAGCCCATGCCCGAAATACGCGGCAACAGCTTTTCCACGTCCTTGAACGTCCCGTGTACACCCGGCTCCCGCGACGCCGACCGCGGGAACAGACAGTACCAGGTACTGAACCCGGCTTTGGCCCGGTCAACACCGACCGACAGCTCCTTGTAGCGAGTGGTATGCACCTTTACCGGATACTGCTCAATCCACGCATCGAGGTGCTCTTCAGCCAGATGGATGGCTTCGTTATAGCGGTTTTCATCACGAAATGCTTCAATAGTATGCAGAATGGCTTCTTCCTTACCGGCAATGGCTTCCAGCAGTTTCGCCCCCGCCAGCAGTTCACTGGCAATATGCTGACCGTCCTTTAATTTCAGGTGAATCTCATGTTGCCACGAGGCCAGATGATCGACCCACGACTCAATGGTGTAGAGGTAAGTCCCTTGTTTTTCAACCGTAAATGTACCGGTCCAGCGGTCATTAACGATCAGCGACATGCGTGTCTCCTGCCAGTCAGTATCGTCAATGTGCCGGTAGCACAGATGGGCGGCCAGCTTATCGTGGCCATCCACAATAATATCGGCCTCTACCGTAATGACATCGCCCGGTACGGCCTTTATGGGATATAAACCTCCGTCAATTTCAGGTGTCACATGCTCAATCACCGTCCGTGACTGTCCGTTAATGGGCATGCCTTCTCTCAGAACCGGCTGTTCCTGTACATGCTTTGCGGCTGTTTGTGTACTTTCCGGCGATTCTGTAGCGGTCTTTTTCTTACCGCGGCTCGATTGTGTTTTCATGCGATTCTGGTAATAATCTTGCTGTCACAATAATACCCAAAAAACCAGAACAAACGCCGGATTCGGGGTTAAGTTAGGCTTATCCGGATACTTGTTTGCACAAAAAGCGGTTTTCATCCTGCTTTGATACCTGTGCAGTAGATAGACACTACAAAATCTATATTTGTTTACCATCTTTTTACCAATAAGCTCATTATCAAAAATTTATCACGACAAGATCAAATTAAAGTAAGTTTACGGTTAATGCTGGCTTATTTTTCAGTACCTTTGCGGCAAATTTCCCCGGCAGATGGCATCTTTCAATCCGGTCAAAATTTTTTCAGGCAGTCAATCGACGTACTTAGCCGAAAAAATTGCCCGCTATTATGGTAAGGAGTTAGGCGGCTACACATGCCGCCGGTTCAGCGACGGTGAAATGTCGCCAAGTTTTGAGGAGTCCGTACGCGGCTGCGACGTTTTTCTGGTTCAATCGACCATGCCGCCCGCTGATAACTTCCTTGAATTATTGCTGATGGTTGACGCTGCGCGTCGGGCCTCAGCGCACTACGTAACCGTTGTTATTCCGTATTTCGGCTATGCCCGACAGGACCGGAAAGATAAGCCACGGGTAGCCATTGCGGCCAAACTGGTGGCTAAAATGCTCGAAGCATCCGGCGCTGACCGGCTGATGACGATCGACCTGCATGCCGGTCAGATTCAGGGCTTCTTCGATTTTCCGGTTGACCACCTCGAGGGCGCGTCGGTATTCGTACCGTATATCAAAAGCCTGGCCCTTGACAACCTGATCATTGCTTCGCCAGACGTTGGCGGGGCGGCACGGGCACGGGCCTTTGCCAAGCATTTCAACGCCGACATCGTTCTGTGTGACAAACACCGGAAACGGGCGAACGAAATTGCTTCGATGCAGGTTATCGGTGACGTGGAAGGCGCTAACGTCGTACTGATCGACGATCTGATCGATACTGGTGGTACGATGTGTAAGGCGGCTCAGATCCTGCTGGATAAGGGTGCCAAGTCGGTACGGGCCGTGTGTACGCACCCGGTTATGTCGGGCAAAGCCCACGAAAACATTGCCAACTCGGTATTGGAAGAATTAGTGGTATCGGATACGCTCCCGCTGAAGCAGGACAATCCGAAAATTAAAGTGCTGTCGGTGTCTGAGCTATTCGCCAAAGCCATCGGCCGCATCCGTGATCACGAATCTATTAGTTCACTTTTTATAAAATATTAAAGAGCGAAAGAGTGAAAGAATGAAAGAGTGCCGGCTGTGCTACTCTTCCGCTCTTTCGCTCTATCGTTCTTTCACTCTTTCAAAATTTACAAATAATGAAAAAACTCGAGATTGTAGGGTATAAAAGAGCGAATCTCGGTCGTGGTGAATCACAAGAGATCCGGGCCGAAGGTAGTATTCCATGCGTATTGTATGGTGGCTCAGAGCAGGTTCACTTTTTCGCACCGGCTATTCTGTTCCGTGACCTGTTGTTCACGCCGGACACGTATGAGGTAACGCTGAACATCGAAGGTGCAGAATACCGTGCCATTTTGCAGGAAACACAATACCATCCGGTAAGTGATGCCCTGCTGCACGCTGACTTCCTGCAGATCATCGACGGCAAACCATTGAAAGTTGCCGTTCCTGTACGGATCGTAGGTAACTCGCCAGGTGTACAGAAAGGTG
The DNA here is from genome assembly GCF_945952095.1 of uncultured Arsenicibacter sp. Taxonomy (GTDB): domain Bacteria; phylum Bacteroidota; class Bacteroidia; order Cytophagales; family Spirosomataceae; genus Arsenicibacter. The sequence continues at coordinate 4,772 of NZ_CAMFHL010000204.1, forward strand.
GTAAGCTGGTAACGCGGATGCGTAAAATCCGTGTAAAAGGTCTGGCTGAAAACATTCCTGATTATATTGACGTAAACGTCTCTAAACTGGATCTTGGTAAATCTGTACGGGTTAACCAGATTGAGGTAAAAGACATCGAATTGCTGGAAAGCGGTTCAAACCCGGTTGCTTCTGTAGAAATCCCACGGGCACTGCGGAGCCAGCTGCGCGGCTAGTCTGCGGATTGCTGATACAACTAATAGATACACGAAAGCCTGTTCTCCGGAACGGGCTTTTTTGTTTTCGTTCCCCCCTGCTTATCCCCCATAACCAATAGTGATTGGCCCTGCCCTCCTGTCTTGCGTACCTTTGTGGCCTACGCATACCAGACAACAATACCATGATTACCACTGATATATGCATCATCGGCGCGGGGCCGGTCGGACTGTTCGCCGTTTTTGAAGCCGGTTTACTGAAAATGCGCTGCCACCTGATCGACGCCCTGCCCCAGGTCGGCGGCCAGTTGTCGGAGATATACCCGCAAAAGCCGATTTACGATATTCCGGGCTATCCTGAAGTAAAAGCGCAGGAACTGGTCGATAACCTGATGCAGCAGATTGCCCCCTTCCACCCGACATTTACCCTCGGCGAACGCGTGGACGGCTTACAGAAACAGGACGATGGTTCGTATCACGTCATCACCAGCGACGGCACCGTTGTGCATTGTCAGGTTGTTGTGATTGCCGGCGGCCTGGGCAGTTTTGAACCACGCAAACCGGACATTGCCGGCCTGGAACAGTTTGAGGGGAAAGGCGTGTCCTACATGGTCAAACATCCGGAGCAGCTGCGCGACAAACGGGTTGTTCTGGCCGGTGGCGGCGATTCAGCCCTGGACTGGACACTTTACCTGACCGACATCGCCCATGAGGTGACGCTTATCCACCGCGGTGAGTCGTTCCGCGGCGCGCCCGATTCGGCGGAGAGGGTGGTTGAGCTGGCCAATGAAGGGCGCATTAACCTGATCCTGCAATCGAACATTACGAGCCTGCACGGCAACGGTCACCTGAACGGAGTGACGATTACGGCAAAGGACAAAACCGTTACCAGCCTGCCGGCCGACTACCTGATTCCGCTGTTTGGCCTGACCCCGAAACTCGGGCCGATTGCCGACTGGGGGCTGAGCATTGACAAATCGGCGATTGAGGTTAATACCCACGACTACAGCACCAACGTCGAGCGCATCTACGCCATCGGCGACATCAATACCTATCCCGGCAAACTGAAGCTGATTCTCTGCGGGTTTCACGAAGCAGCCCTTATGTGCCAGAGTGCGTTCCGGTATGTTTATCCGAGTCAGAAATTAAGTTTTAAATACACCACCGTTAACGGCGTTCACGCCTTTTAACCATGATCCGATTTACGATTGAAGACCGCACCGGCGACCGGCAGGAACTCGACATTCCGGAAGGCATCAACCTTAGTTTAATGGAAGTCCTGAAAGCGTCGGACTACAACATTCTGGCGACCTGCGGCGGCATGGCGCTCTGTGCGACCTGCCATGTGCAGGTGCTAGGTGCTTCAGGGCCTTGAACAATTACCGGACAGCAACGACGCGGAACTTGACATGCTGGATACGCTGCCGGACGCCGACAGCGATAGCCGGCTCGCCTGTCAGCTGCGCGTTGACGAAAGCATGGAGGGTGCCGTTTTCCGGATTCGCGGGGCGGAGAATTAGTAAAACAAAAACGGGGAACCTGATGGCTCCCCGTTTTCATACATATCTAGTTCCGGTTTACAAGCGCTCAACCGGCTTCATGGCCGAAGCAGCTACCTTATCGCGGCAAACCGATGAACATTTCTTCTCCGCTTTTACGGTGTGCTCACCCGTTTTAATCGCAATATACGGTGCGATAACCAGCGATACGATGGACATCAGCTTGATCAGGATGTTCATCGAAGGCCCCGATGTATCTTTAAACGGATCACCTACGGTATCACCCGTCACGGCTGCCTTGTGCGGCTCCGACTTTTTGTAGTAAATCTGACCATTGATCTCCACGCCTTTCTCAAACGATTTTTTGGCGTTATCCCACGCACCACCGGCGTTGTTCTGGAAAATACCCATCAATACGCCGGATACGGTCACACCGGCCAGCAGACCACCCAGCACTTCCGGACCGAAGATAAAGCCAACGATTACCGGCACTGTCAGGGCGATTACGCCCGGCAGCATCATTTCGCGGATTGATGCCTGTGTCGAGATTTCAACGCATTTTTCGTATTCCGGTTTGGCCGTACCCTCCAGGATACCCGGAATTTCGCGGAACTGACGGCGTACTTCTTCCACCATCTTCATGGCCGCACGACCTACCGCTGCAATCGCCAGCGACGAGAAAATAAACGGAATCATCGCACCCACAAACAGACCCGACAATACATCCGCCTTGTAAATATCAATGGCGGTAATGCCGGAAATACCGACGAAGGCCGCGAACAGCGCCAGTGACGTCAACGCGGCCGAAGCAATGGCAAAGCCCTTACCGGTAGCCGCCGTTGTGTTACCCACCGCATCCAGAATGTCCGTACGTCCCCGCACTTCTTCCGGCAGTTCGCTCATTTCGGCAATACCACCCGCGTTATCGGCAATCGGACCGAAGGCATCAATCGCCAGCTGCATCGCCGTAGTGGCCATCATACCGGCGGCCGAAATTGCAACGCCGTACAGACCGGCAAACTTATACGATGTAAAAATACCGGCTGCCAGCACCAGAATCGGCAATACGGTTGATTCCATACCCATCGCCAGACCACCAATGATGTTCGTTGCGTGACCCGTCGACGACTGCCGGACAATGGTCATTACCGGCCGCTTACCCATCGACGTGTAATATTCAGTGATGATCGACATCAGGGCACCGACAATCAGACCCGTGAAAATGGCGTAGAACACATCCATCCGGTCGAATGCAACACCCCGGATCTCAAACGTAGCTTCCGGCAACAGGTGGTGGACAAGGAAATACGAAGCAACCAGCGTCAGTGCGATTGACCCCCAGTTGCCCAGGTTCAATGCCGCCTGTACGTTCCCGTTATCGTCTTTAACCCGTACGAAATACGTCGCAATGATGGAGAAGATAAGCCCCATGCCGGCAATAACCAGCGGCAGCACAATCGGTGCGTGACCGAAAATATTTTCAGCAGCCGGCACGTCAATCTCACGGCCTAATACCATGGTAGCCAGAATAGTTGCCACATACGAGCCAAACAAATCGGCACCCATACCAGCCACGTCACCTACGTTATCGCCCACGTTATCGGCAATGGTTGCCGGGTTACGCGGATCATCTTCCGGAATACCGGCTTCTACCTTACCCACAAGGTCAGCGCCAACGTCGGCCGCTTTGGTATAGATACCACCGCCTACACGGGCAAATAGGGCAATCGACTCGGCACCCAGCGAGAAACCGGCCAGTACTTCCAGCGCTTTCTCCATTGCCAGGCCGTTTACATCGCCCGAGTCGCCCACATACATGTTGTAAAACAGGATGAACAGGCTACCCAGACCCAGTACGGCCAGACCGGCTACCCCGATGCCCATCACCGAACCACCGGCAAACGACACATTCAGGGCCTGTGTCAGGCTTGTCCGCGCGGCCTGTGCCGTCCGGACGTTGGCTTTCGTCGCGATTTTCATGCCGATATAGCCTGCCAGCGCCGACGTAAAGGCACCCACGGCAAAGGCTACACCAATCACCCAGTCAGAGTTTTCGACCAGGGTACCCGACCATGCCAGGAGCGCGGCCACAACTATACCAAAAATGATGAGAACCCGCCATTCGGCTTTCAGAAAGGCAATCGCACCATTGGCAATGTACGAAGCAATCTCCTGCATTCGGGCGTCGCCGGGGTCCTGTTTAGAGACCCACTGAAATTTGAAAAACATCACGAGCAGGCCCACGATGCCCAGGAGAGGAACTACATAGAGAATATCCATGCGGGAAAAAGTTAAATGGGTTTAAGTAAGGTTATTTTGTGTTTCCCGCAAATATAATTTCTTATAAATGATCCCCAAATCTTTATACGCTTAGATTTGGGCATATTTGATATAGAATTGCAAATTTTTTATAGATCATGCCGGATATCATAACCACTGCTTCCGTTTGAAATACCACCAGGTACCCATTGAGGAGATGATCATCAGCAGGATAGCAAACGGATAGCCGTATTTCCAGGTGGTTTCGGGCATATTCGGAAAGTTCATCCCGTAAACGCTCGCGATGAGGGTCGGCGGCAGCAAAACCAGCGATACGACGGTAAATATTTTTACGACCCGGTTCTGCTCCAGGTCAATCAGACCGAGAAAGGTATTCTGGAGAAATTCGAGCCGCTCGAAGATAAAGTTCGTGTGCTCAATCAGTGAATTGATATCTTTAATTAACGTCCGGAGCTTATTTTGTTCGTCTTCGGTAAACCACCCGTCAGACCGGATCATGGCCGAAATTACCCGCTGCTTATCGACCACGTTCTCCCGGATCGACATCGTCAGGTCCTGGTAGTCGTTGATCTGGAGCAGCATTTCGCGGTCGAGCTTGGCGTCAAGGTCGAGCTGTTTGTTGATAAAACGTACCTCCTGGGCCACCGCTTCAATCAGGTCGGCGTCATAATCAATCCGTGACTCAAAGAGCGAAATCATAATCTGTCCGCCATCCTTAAACACCGCCCGCCGCGACTTGATTTTTTTGACCATGTCGGCAAACGATTTCAGATCCGCATTCCGGTACGTAAACAGCATATCGTCTTTCAGAATAAAACTGACCGGTACGTTAATGTACCCGCTTTCTTTCGACGGAATCAGAAAATTCGTGTTGGCAATCAGGTAATCGTCTTCTTCGATATACCGCGAACTGCTCTCAATTTCTGACTGCTCCTGCTGGCTCTGGAAGTTAACATCAAATTTTTCTTCCACGCTTTCCAGCTCGTCACGGCTAGGGTTCTGTAGGTCAACCCACAGCGTCCGGTCGGTCTGCGAAAACGATTCAATGTCTTTGATTTTACGAACGGCGGTTTCGTCCTGCTGAAAAATGCGGATCATACTCTACGTTTTTTGACGGCTTTGCTGACTGTACAGCAAAGTTCAGAAACTTTAGTCAAGATTATTCCGGCGGGCCTCATCTTTCTGCCCACCCTACCTGACCTGTAGCCTTATTTCACTGAAAAACAATTCATTACAGGCGAACACCGGCTTGTTAAGAATTTATGTAGTCCGAAAGACCTATGCGGCATTGCCTCTGTTTTCCGCACAAATCCCGTTGCCCGGCGTTATACTACGAAGACTCAACGTTTCCGAATATGAATTGTTCCCGTTTTTTCGCGGGCGCCGGCCTCGTCCTGCTGATCCTGCGGGCACCGGCAGCACCGGCGCAACGCAGCAGCTATAAATTACCGGATGGTCTGGTCCGGTACGCCAGTCAGCGCGGCGTAAGACCCGAAGCCACCGGCACCGACAGCCTGCGGCTGACCCGGCTGCTGTTTACGCTGGCCTACGGCACCAAAGACCGTACCTACTTCGACTACGCCGACCGCCTGCGCGTTCCGGAGCAGCCTGATACCGCCGGCATCCGGGCGGCGGCAGCAGCGATTGCCCGTGGCAGTAACTGGGAGCCGGTCGTCAGCAAACTGGAGCCCCGCTTTCCCGAATACCAGCAGCTGGTGAAAGCCAACGCTCAGACCGGGCTATCGACCCAAAATCGCAAATGGCTGGCCATCAGCCTGAACGGCTACCGGATACTGAACCGCTATATGCCTTTTGACCGGATGCTGCTCATTAACATACCGCAGGCGGTGCTGACGGTGATTGACAACGGATCGGCCACGAAGCTACGGATGAACGTGAAGGTAGGTACCTCCCGCACGCCGACACCGCGCTTTTATACGCTCGTACGGCAGGTAAATCTATACCCGTACTGGACGGCGCCAAAGCCCGAAATTGACGGCTACCTGCCCAAAATCCATAGCAATACCTTACCACCGGCGTTTTATGTGGTCCGGAAAAAAGACAGCCTCCGCATGGACGGCAACGACCGGAAACTGCGCCGGATTTCGGCCCGTAAATTCAATAAAAAGTATTGGCTGAAGAAAGGCCCCGGCACCGACAATCCGCTGGGCGTGGTGCGGATTAATTTTCAGGAGTCGTTTGAGGATATTTATCTGCACGATACCAACGAGCGCACGGCCTTTTGCCAGACCCCGTCGGCGCTTAGCCACGGGTGTATCCGGCTCCAGAAACCCCTGTCGCTGGCCAACCTGCTGCTCGAATCGCGTAGTGACTGGACACCGGTCCGCTTTCAGGATCAGGGATGTTATCAGGAACCGGCCGGGAATCCGGTTGTGGAGAACCGGCCGGTGCTGGTCAAAGGCACCATACCGGTTTTTATCGTTTATTTTCCCGCCTTCTATGACCCGCAGGCCGGCAAAGTCGCCTATCGGGATGTGTATAAGAAATTTCCGGAGTAGTGGTAATGAAGAACTCCCCGAGGCAGGGCTACTTGAATTTCCGGCAAGGCTGCTTACTTTCGGCTACAACAAAAGTCGTTTAGACTAACTTCTGCAAGCGTATAAACAGGACCTTTGTATCATCAATTTGTTGATCGTACAAAGGTCCTGTTTCCGTCTACCGGATTCCTGACTCCGATACGGTCGCTGTTATTCCGATGTCAGAACCATGAAACTAGCACTCACAATCAATGCTGTATCCTACAGTATTGACGCCGATCCGGATATGCCTCTGTTGTGGCTCATCAGGGACGAGGCCAACCTCAAAGGAACCAAATTTGGCTGCGGTATGGCCTTATGCGGTGCCTGTTCCGTTCACGTAGATGGCAATCTGGTCCGCTCCTGCTCGTATCCTGTACAACTGGCACAGGGAAAGGCGATTACTACCATTGAAGGGCTGTCAACAGACCCGGATCACCTGCACCCAATCCAGCAAGCCTGGCTGGAGGTTCAGGTTCCGCAATGTGGCTATTGCCAGTCCGGATTTATGATGGCAGCCGCTCATCTTCTGGAAGAGAACAGTACCCCAACGGAGGATGACATAAAAAACAGTATATCCAATATTTGCCGTTGCGGCACCCACCCACGCATTATTCACGCAATTCGTTTGGCGGCTAAACTGAAACGTAATGAACCTATCCGGTAAGAAGCCCGAAAAAGCATTTTCCAGAAGAAAATTTCTCGTCCGTTCAGGCGCTGCCATAGCCGGCTCACTGGCGCTGCTTTATTTCGGCCGCGCCAAAATACGCAGCGGGCTGAGCCAGTTAGCCGCCGAAACCACATTCGGCTCCGGTATTACCGACTTTGACCCTACCGTATGGTTTGCGGTGAATGCCGATAATACCATTACGCTGCGGTCGCCGAAAATTGAAATGGGGCAAGGGATTTTTACCGGTTTTGCCATGCTGGCCGCCGAAGAGCTTGATGTTTCGGTCGATGCCATAAACGTGGTTCATGCTTCCACTATAACAGGCCCGCAAAGCAGCGCAGGCACTGGTATGAGTAACAGCACTGCTTCTCTGTACGTTAACATCCGGGAAGTAGCCGCCACGTTACGGGAAACGCTGAAGCTTGCTGCATCCGGATTATGGGCAGTACCTGTCACCGACATACAAACTGCCGACGGTTTCGTTTATGCCGGTACACATAAAACGAGCTACGCCGGTATTGCCGGACAAATCAAAACATGGAAGATAGCCAAAACACCGCCCCTGCGCCCGGCATCGTCCTTTAAAATAATTGGTAAGGAACACAAACGGGTTGACCTGGCCGATAAAATACGGGGTAAGGCGATGTATGGCATTGATACGGAAGTGCCGGGCATGGTTTACGGTGCGGTGCTGTATAGCCCGTATTTTGATGGTGAGTTAAAAGCCGCCGACACATCATTGGCAGAAAAGGCAACCGGTGTCCTGAAAGTAGTGCAGGATAAACGGTGGGTCGGCGTAGTAGCCACCACACGATTTGCTGCCGAAAAAGCCCTGACCCAAATCAAAGCAGACTGGTCTTTTGAACCGGGCTACTCAACCAACGATGCGATTGAAGCCATTACGGTTGGCAAGGGCGTATCGGTTGTCATGCAGGACGAGGGGGACGCAGCGAATGTCCTAAAAGGCGATGTACTGACCGGCGAATACCGGACGCCTATTGGATTTCACGCGTCTATGGAACCGGGGATTACGGTGGCAGATGTGGCAGGCAGCAAGGTAAAACTCTTCACATCTACCCAGAATATAGCGTTCATGCGGCAGACCATTGCCGGACAAACCGATTTTAACGAAGAGGATATTGACATTATACCGGCCTTTTTAGGGGGTGGATTCGGCAGAAGGGGCTATAAGCATAATGCGGTCGAGGCCATTAAACTTTCTCAAGCCGCAGGCAAGCCTGTCCATCTGCTCTACACCAGACAGCAAGAGTTTCAGAACGGCTACGTCAGGCCCAATACCCATCATATCCTCAGCGGGACGGTAGATAAAAAGGGGAAAGTTTCTGCCATTCAGCATGAATTTGCGACCGGTTCGATGGCGTTTTTGGCCCTGCCAATGGCAAAACCAGTTTTAGGAGCCGACTTTATGGTGGCCGGTCATGGTGCCCGGATTCCTTATTCTATCCCAAACCTAAAAACAACGATCTGGAACGGCGAACTTCCCTTTGAGACAGGTTTATGGCGGGGCGTGGGTATGTTTGCCAACACGTTTGCGACCGAAAGTTTCATGGATGAACTGGCTAGGAAAGCCGGCGCTGACCCGCTGACATTCAGAGCAGATCATTGCGGTGCTACAAAACTTCTCAAACGGCGGAAAAACCTGCTGTTGACCCTTGGGAAAAAGGCCGGATGGAATGCCTCGAAAGCAGATACAGTTGGCAGAGGCGTGGCCGTTAGTGAAGATCGGAGCACTATTTCGGCGGCTATTGCTGAGGTGCAGATTGTTGACAAAAAAATAAAGGTCCTGCGCGTCATACAGGCTATTGA
>NZ_CAMFHL010000205.1 GCF_945952095.1 uncultured Arsenicibacter sp.
ACTTTACCCGTAAATAACGTACCTGTCTGGCCCATCGACGTACTTACCGTCAGTAGCCAAAGCACCCCGATTAACCAGGCATGGCATCGATAAAGTGAAAGATTATTCATGAGAGTTTAGTTATTATTTATTAATGATAAATATCAATTTATCATTGCAATACTATATCTCATAAGTATACGTGTCAACTTTTTTAACTTATTTATTTTTTTTCTGTACTATTTTAATTCGCTTATTTAGAGGAATAGTCATAGGCATAAACCTTATTCACATAGAAGACAGGGAATGGCTATAAAAAAAGTACAATAAAAGGGGTAAGACAGGCTGTGAAGCCTTTGTAATTTTATTTTAATCAGGTAAACTTGCAGATACTATTACATTGATAAATTACGCACGTTTTACTGCTACTAAATTCTGGTACTGTAGAACAGAGAGACGTTTATAGAATCATAACCTGCATCATACAATGGTTTTAGTTATTGTTAAGGCACTGGATATACTGGAACTGGTGGCACAGGACCCGGGCCGGGCACACTCCCTCACAGAGATTGCGGATACATTACAAATGAATCAGGCCACGTGCGTGAATATCCTCAAAACGCTGGTTGACAAAAATTACCTTGAACACCTCGGGCGTAAGAAAGGATACCGGCTTGGGCCAATGGCCTATAACCTGACCAATAACCTCTCCTATAATCAGGACCTGATTCTGTCGGCGAAGGATATTATGGAAGATTTGTCGCGCCGGCTTAACGAAACGTCCATACTTGGGATCATCCGGAACCAGAAGCGATTTATTATTCATCTCGTAAACAGCGATCAGGATCTTCAGGTACGAAGCAGAACAGAACGTAATATTTACGAAACCGCAACGGGGCGGCTCTTACTGGCCTATATGTCGGCAAAGGAGCGGGAGAGTCTTATTCATTCAGTAGGCTATCCGTCGGCCGATGTATGGCCCGAGGCAACGACGCCTGCAGATTTAGAAACAGCATTGGACTTAATCAGAATTAATGGTCTGGCCATGACACGGTCAAAAACGCACGTTATCGGGCTGGCGGTTCCGGTTTCCCGCCATGAGCAGGTAATTGCCGGACTCAGTATCTTCCTGCCCGAAATACGGTTCAGTCAATCAGTAAGCAGTCTGATCGAAACGGAGCTAAGAGCCGCCGCCCGGCTGATCAGCCGGCGGTTATCCGGTATTTCCTGATTGACGACCACACCAGAATCAACGTAAATCCGGAAGGCCGGTACTACGTCCTGATCCGGAATCAGTAACGTTGGTAGCACCGGCCTTCCGGAAACGGATCAGTTTGTTTTCAGCAGCCCGGCATCGTAGACGATAACCCCGTTTACCATCGTCAGTATGCTTTCGGTCTGTAACAGTTTTGGGACAGGCACGGTAAAGATATTCTGGGACATAACCGCCAGATCAGCGACTTTACCGACAGTCAGTGTGCCTTTGTCCTGCTCGGCCAATTCGGCATAGGCGGCTGTACGCGTATAGGCAATAACCGCCTGTTCGCGGGTCAGGGCCTCACCCGGCCGGCGCGGATGGGTAGTGGCAAACATAATATTCAGGTAAGGGTTAAAAGGCCCGTCTGATCCGATAGCCAGCGGAATATGCTGATTCAGCAGCGTTTTCATCGCCATGCCGTGTGTAGGTGGCGGACCCACCGGAAAGCCGTCAATCGGGGCGAAGTGCGTAGGGTTCTGGACAATAATAACGCCCATATCCTGCGCTTTTTTCAGGTACTCCGGCGAATAGTCGATCTCATCCCCGTGTTCGAAACGGGGGCGAAGCGCTTTCCAGTCAACGGGTATGGCGGCCATCACGTCAAGTAGTTTACCGATTGACCGGGTACCGCCGATGTGAAAATGCAGCTGATCATGACGGGTAATGGCTTCCCTGCACATCTGCTCGATCTCGGGCAACGAGTAATTCATGCGGCCATACCAGCCCGGCCGGTTCGGGTAGGGGTCAACCTGCTCCGCACCACTTTCAAGGGGCGTTCCTTCGAGCAGCCATTTGGTACCGCTTACGGTGGCCAGCGGAAGATCGGGTACTGTTGCGGGCAAGTCTTTAGCGGGGATACTCAGACTGCCATCCATATTCATATCCCCCCAACGGATCAGGCGGAGCCGGAACGGTAAGCCGGCTTTTTTCCATAACCGGATATAATCCGTTGCGGTCGCACCGGTACACATATTCTGATAGCTGGTGACGCCGGCTTTCAGTAATGCGCTGGTCAGCCCTTTAAAAACGGCGATGGTAGCGGCCTCGTCCCGCCGGGAGGCTAAGTCAGCATAGCGGGTGTGCGGTGACCAGGCGTTTTTTTCGTAGCCTTTACCCGTAAGTGTGCGGCCGTCCGGCATGCGTTCGTAAAATCCGCCTTTGGGGTCAGGCTGATCGTCGGCAATGCCCAGGCTGCGCAGCCCGCGCGTATTGAATAATCCGACATGTCCCCACCAGGACAGCAGCCGGACGGGGTGGTCAGGGGCAATTTTATCCAGTACAAAACGGGTTGCTTCCGGTGAGTTGGCAATGCTTATACCGATTGTGCCTTCGATCCACTCGCCTTTGGGTGTTCGCGCGACAGCTTTTTTGAGCGAATCCAGCACGGATTGCCAGGTTGGGTCCATGCCGTTTGTCGGAATTTTCACGGCCTTAAGGCCATCCGGCAGGTGGTTGTGCGCATCATTGAATCCGGGTACGACCAGCATACCGCTTAAATTCAGCCGTTTTGTTTGCCGGCCGGCGAGTTTTTCGATGTCAGCCGACCGGCCGGCGGCCATAATACGGCCATTTCTGATCGCCAGTGCCTCCACGTATAATTGACTGGTGTCCGAAGTAAAAATCCGTCCGTTCGTCAGAATCAGGTCGGGTGATTGCGCCTGGAGCGACAGGCTGCATGACAGTAATAACAGAAGCAAAACAAAGAAAGCGCGCATGGCGAACGTGTTTTGGTGAATACCCAAAACTAGGCCGTCACGGCTGTATACCGGCTGTAAAAAAACGACAAGCTTATCCCGGCGGACCCGTATCCGGAGAGGCCATGTTCTGGGACATCAGTATCGTTGGGGATACTTCGGCAAACTGCCGGAAATCACGCATGAAATGTGAATAGTCAAAGTACCCGCAGGCATAGGCAACATCAAGCCAGTCGAGGTGCGGCAAACGGAGCTTGAGCTTAAAGGCCCGGTCAAAACGGGCGATACGGGCGTAAAACTTAGGACTCATGCCGAGACGTTGCTGAAACTTCCGTTCAAGCTGTCGGCTGCTCAGACAAGCCTGATCCGCCAGCCAGTCCAGCGAAAGCGGCCGGTCCGACTCTTTAATAGCCAGAATGACATGATCGATGGGTTCAGGCTGTATCCTACGGGAAACCGGTTTTATCCGGTTCAGCAGGTAGGTTTCAATGTGACTGATCATACAACGGTAATCGGTTTCCTCCCGCAACCGGTCGTTCAGGGCTTTCATACCGGGATCCATCAGGCATTCCGCATCAATTTCCTTGTGCTGAAATTCATAGGCCGGCATTTTGCCAAGCAGGTGATACAGGAATCCGGGCCGGAAACAAACCTGAATAATCAGGTGGTCCTCGCCGAGCAGTATGTTGATCCGCGAGGTTTGCTGGCCCACAAAAATACCCGTCGGGTTAGTCCTTGTCTCTCCGTTACTGTTCACGACAGTTTTGGCGATGCTGCGCGGATAGAAGAACAGCGACTGATCCGCATCGGGTGGAACGGGTTTAACACGCTCTGTAGCAGACAAATGACCTGTCTGTATATGCAGTAACAGGTAATGCCGGACATAAGGCCGGAGTGCCGGATGGGGTTGTATCTTCGGGTAGAAAACGCTAGTCTGTCAGGTCGTGATCCCTATAGATATAGGAAATTACGGATCGTTAACGCCCGGTTTTCTTTGTAAACGGTACTGAGTGCGCTGTATTTTCGCTATGGTATGGAGCAGGTCTGCCAATAGTTTTAATCAATTGGTTAAAACTATTGGTTAAGAATTTTGGAATTATAAAAAGGGTGTGTACATTTGAGCCGTTAATCGAAGAAAACTATGCTTTGTTCATCAAAACCAACGGAAGACCGGATCAAGGAGGCTGCGAAAGAAGTCTTCATGGAGAAGGGTTTTGACGGAACAACTACCCGCGACATTGCCAAAGCGGCCGGTATCAACAGTGCGTTGATGAATTATTACTTCCGGAGCAAGGAAAAACTGTTTCACTCGATCTTCACGGATGTGTGTGGCTTGTTCTTCGAGGGCATGATTCAGATGTTTAACTCAGAGATTCCGCTGCGGGAAAAGATTGAGGCGCTGATTGATCATGAATATGCCATGATGCGTGAAAACCCGCGGATTTCCATATTTATCCTGAATGAGCTGCACCGGAATCCCGAACGCCTCAGTGGGCTGATCGGGCCGACAAAACGCATTATCGAAGATTCATTCCAGAAACAGCTTGATGAGGCAATTGCGGCCGGAAGTATCCGGAATGTTAACGCGCATCATATTTTCATGATGATTATTGCGAACATCCAGTTCCCGTTTATTTCAAAACCGGTCTTGCAGTTAACATGGAATATGTCGGATAGTGAATTTGAATCGTTCTGCGACCAGCACATTAAGCTGACCAAGGAGTCTATCTGTTCGTACCTTTTTGAATTTCAACCTGCGTGTTGATCTATTTTTTTGACCTTTATTTAATCAAATGATTAAATTAAATGATTAGTTAAATCAATTAGTAAAAAAATGATGAAACACTTTACAAGGTATCTCCCGATAGCCTTGCTGGTTACTGCTATGCCTGTTTCCGGACAAAGTATATCGCTGGAACAACTGCTGGAACGGGCCATGCAGCAAAACAGTCAGGTGCAGATTGCACGCCTCGACGAAACAAAGGTGGGGTCGCAGATCGACGAAGTCAGGGCCAATGCCAGACCCCATGTGGCCGTTGCCGGTGATTACAAACGGTACATCAAAATACCCGGGCAGCTTGTACCGGCTTCATTTTTCGGAGGGCCGGAGGGAACATATGCCACCCTGGCGTTTGGCTTACCCTACAATATGTCAACGACGCTACAGGCTTCCCAGGCCTTGTACAACCCGTCAATCGGTTTAGGGCTTAAGGCTGCAAAGCTTTCACAGCAGGTAGCTACCCTGCAAACGGTGAAAACAAAAGAGGACATTGCCTATCAGGTGTCTGCCACGTACTACAATTTGCAGACCGTAAATCAGCAACTCGGATTTCTGAAAAGTAATCACACCTCGCTCGCAAAGATGATCCGGATCACAGACTTGCTGTACCAGCAGAAACTGGCGAAAGGCACTGATGTTGACCGGCTGCGGATCAATATGACTGGGCTGGAAACGCAGATGGCATCCCTGAATGCAGGCAAAGAGCAACTTATAAACCTGTTGAAGCTACTGACAGGTATGCCGCAATCTGATCCGCTGGATATTGAGACTACGATTCAGCAAAACGCAGCGCAGCCGCTGAATACAGAAGATGCAACCCTGAACCGTACTGAAATTCAGCTGCTACAGCGCCAGCGTGAACTGAATGATCTGTCCTACAAATCGACGAAGGCCGGTAACCTGCCGACTGTTGCGGCCTATGGCGTCGCCAACTCAACGTTCTTCGGTAAGGGCGGCTCAGACGGTGTTTTTAAAAATGTGCCGGGTTACTGGTTTGGCCTCCAGGTGAACTGGTCGCTTTACGATGGCAGTGCCCGTAACGCCAGAATGCGGCAGAACCGGATCGATAGCGACAAACTCAATGAGCAGGAAAAACTGCTGAAAGAATCTATAACGATGGATGTTCTGAACGCCCGCGCCAAACTACTGGTCGAACAACAGAATCTCCGTGCCGTCCGTGATCAGGTGGCGCTGGCCGAGAAGGTTTACCAGCAGGCGCAGCTACAGTTTAAGGAGGGCACTATTTCACTGACGGATGTCATTCAGGCTGAAAACAGTGTATCTGAATCCCAGAATAATTACCTGACTACATTTGTTAAACTCCGGACTGCCGAGCTCGACTGGAAAAAAGCAACCGGCACGCTGGTACCCCAACCATAATTCTCCCGAAAAGCATTAACCTAACAGGTACATCATCATTTTATGAAACGGATTTTTATTAGTGCGGCCATCGTCGCTACCCTGGGCCTTACTGCCTGGAAGTTAAATGACAACAAGGAACGGGTTGCCGAAAAGGTTTACCGCCCCGATCCTGAACAGAAAGTACTGGTAAAAACCAGCGAAGCGAGAATACGCAGGCTGGTCTCCGATGAACAATATCTCGGTACGTATATTGCCAACCGTGAGGTAGATGTGACCGCCGAAAGTCAGGGCAAAGTGCTTAAAGTAGGGGTGCAGGCCGGTCAGTATGTACAGGCCGGTCAGGTCATTGCGCAGCTGGATAATGAGCAGCTGCGGTACCAGCTGGAAGCCTTGCAGATTAGCCTGGAAGGATATCAGAACGATGCCAGACGATACGAAACGCTCGTGAAAGGCGATGCCACGCCGGCGATCAACCTTGAGAAAACGGAGCTGAGTATCCGCGCTACTGAAGCGCAGATTAAACAGCTCAAAAAACAACTGGCCAATACAACGATTAAAGCACCGTTTTCCGGACTGGTTACCAGACGGATGTTTGAAATCGGTACCATCATTGCGCCGGGGATGCCGCTGGTCCATCTGGCGGATATGTCGGTATTGAAACTTCAGATCAGTGTCCCGGAAGCAGATATTAATTCATTCCGCGCCGGTCAGACAATTCCGGTTGCCAGTGAAACCATCCGTAATAATCACCTGAGCGGTCAGGTTACGCTGGTTGGTTCGCAGGGGGATGCGTCGCACAACTATCCGGTCGAAATTTCGGTGAAAGCACCGGCAGGAGGCCTGCTCCGGGCAGGAATGTACGGGGCGGTGCAAAAGGCGAATAGTCACGGGACGGGCCTGCTGAGCATTGAACGTCAATCGCTTATCGGGTCGTCGAAACAGCCGCAGGTCTATGCAATAGAACAGGGTAAAGCGGTGCTGAAAAACGTTGAACTGGGTAAGTCCGACGAGCGGTTCACCGAAATCAGGAGCGGACTGAAGCCTGGTGATCAGGTGGTTGTCTCAGGCCAGATCAACCTTCAGAACGGAACACCAGTCAGTATCAATTAACGAGCCATTCCCATGAATTTCATCGAAACGATATTAAAACGCCCCTCGCTGGTCATTGTTTTGTTTCTGGTACTGGTGCTCGGCGGATTGTTTTCGTACCGGATGCTGAGCTTTGAACTGATTCCGGAACTTTCGGTACCGACCATTACCATCACTACCGTTTATCCGGGTGCGGCTCCGTCGGAGGTGGAAACCCGGATTACCAAAAAGATTGAAGATGCCGTTTCAGACCTCGACAACATTGATGAGGTAATTTCTAAATCGCTGGAAAATGCCTCGGTGGTCATTGTTAACTTTAAAGCCGGGTCAAATCTGAATCAGGTGCTGGAAGACGCCCAACGGAACATCAATAAAATGGCGGGCGATTTGCCCGAAGATGCCGAAACGCCGGTATTATCGAAAATTTCGCCGAGTGATCAGCCGATCATGCAGTTACTTGCCACGTCGAATATGCCCGGCGATGTGTTTTATGAGCGCGTTGAAGATGTATACCTGCCGCAGCTACAGCAGATTAAAGGCGTAGCCGACATCATGATGACCGGTGGCGATCAGCGCGAAATCCGCGTTAACGTGGATAAAAGCAAACTGGATTATTACCGGCTTTCGCTCCTGCAGGTTACGCAGGCCATTAACCAGGCCAATGCTGAATTTCCGACCGGGAAAATCAAAAATCCGGGCGAGCAGATTACGGTTAAGCTGGCCGGTAAGTTTGCCTCGCTGGCTGACATTGAGCAGCTGGTCGTTGCGACGCCACCGAACGGCAGCCCGATCCGCGTACAGGATATTGCCGAAGTAACTGACGGTCTGGCCGATACCGAAAGCATCAGCCGCTATAATGGCCGGAATGGTATCGGGTTGTTTATTAAAAAGCAGTCAGATGCCAATGCGGTAGAAATCAGCCGGCTGGTGCAGGAGCGGATCAAGGAAATCGAAAGCAGCAGCAAAAACGATAACGTAAAATTTGCCATTGCCTTCGAC
This sequence comes from uncultured Arsenicibacter sp., assembly GCF_945952095.1. GTDB lineage: Bacteria > Bacteroidota > Bacteroidia > Cytophagales > Spirosomataceae > Arsenicibacter. The sequence goes on from NZ_CAMFHL010000205.1 coordinate 8,162, forward strand.
TCGAGTGTATTTACGCTTGATGCCGTTGATGCCGTGACACACGATCTGATTCTGGCCGTGGTGCTGGTGGCGGTGGTGATGCTCCTGTTCCTGCACAGCTTCCGGAATGCCCTGATCGTTATGATTTCGGTCCCGGCCTCGCTGATTTCAGCCTTTGCATTCATGGCCGTGATGGGCTATTCGCTCAACCTGATGACCCTGCTCGCGTTGTCCCTCGTGATCGGTATTCTGGTCGATGACTCCATTGTGGTGCTCGAAAATATCCAGCGACACCTCGAAATGGGCAAAAACCGCTGGCAGGCTACCCTCGACGGGATGAAGGAAATCGGCTTTGCCGCTGTGGCGATTACCCTGGTAATTGTGGTAGTGTTTGTGCCGATCACGATGGTTAACTCCCTCATTGCCGACCTCTTACGCCAGTTCTCCCTTACGGTTGCATTTGCAACAATGGTCAGTTTGCTGGTCAGTTTTACGCTGACACCCTACCTGACGTCGCGTTTCGGACGGGTTGAGCACCTGAATCCGAAAAACCCTTTCCAGGCGTTTCTGTTATGGTTCGAAAAAGGGCTGACAGCGATGACGAACGGCTACCGGCAGATGCTGGTTTGGGTGTTGGGGCATAAGCTGGTTTTCGGCGGATTTATCGTCGTCCTGTTTGTCGTTACGGGCTGGGTTATGGGACTTGGTATTGTGGGGCAGGAGTTTGTGGCGCAGGGTGATCAGGGTAAATTTATGCTGACGATTGAGCTGGACAAAAGCGCTTCGCTGCAACAGAATAACCTGACCACACAAGCCATTGAAAACTACCTGCGTAAAAAGCCGGATGTAAAAAACATCTTCTCGAACATTGGGGGTGCCAGTACCGGTATGAACAGTACCGGACAAGGGCAGGCCAACCGCTCTGAACTCACTATCGAACTGATTCCGGTGGAAGAAGGCCGGAAGCTGGTTACCGAAAAGTACATGATAGATGTCCGGAAAGAGCTTGAAAAGCAGTTTGCGGGTGTCGATTTCGGGTCGTCAATCATCGGCATGGTCAACAGTGGTGCCGCACCGATTGAGCTGATTCTGAGCGGTGATGATTTCGGCGAAGTACTGAAATCGGCGAAAGAGCTGGAGAAGAAAATCAGTCTGGTACCAGGTACAAATGATGTGCAGGCATCCGTAAAGGACGGGAATCCGGAAGTACGGATTGATATCGACCGCGAGCGGATGGCCAAGCTCGGACTCAGCATTCTTACGGTCGGTGCCACGATGCAGAGTGCTTTTTCGGGCAATGACGATGCGCAGTACCGCGACCAGGTGGCTGATACTGAGTTTGATATCCGGATTATGCTGGATGCCTTCGACCGCCGGAATGCGGGCGATGTGAAAAACATCGTGTTCATCAGTCCGGTAAACGGGCAACCGGTGCGCCTCCGTGATTTTGCCACCGTAACCCAAAGTTCGGGGCCATCGATGCTGGAGCGCCGCAACCGCCGTGCGTCGGTAACGATCAACTCAAACCTGCTCGGCCGGAGCCCCGGCGATGTGGCGGCAGCTATTGACAAAATTGTGGCCGGAACGACCTTTCCGGCAGGGGTGCAGGCGGTCTGGGGTGGTGATGTTAAGCGGCAGGGCGAGAGTTTTGGCTCACTGGGTCTGGCCATGCTCGTGGCGATCATGCTGGTGTATTTCATCATGGTGCTGCTCTACGACAGTTTTGTCTATCCGTTCGTAGTACTTTTCTCCATTCCGGTGGCCATCATCGGCTCGCTGCTGGCACTGAACCTGAGTATGTCGAACATGAGCATTTTTGCCATGCTGGGGATTCTGATGCTGCTGGGGCTTGTGGCGAAAAATGCCATCCTGATCGTCGATTTTGCCAATCAGCTGAAGGAGCAGGGTGTCCCTTACCGCAAAGCCATTGTGCAGGCGGGTGAAGAACGGCTGCGCCCGATTCTGATGACCACCATTGCGATGGTGATCGGGATGATCCCGATTGCGGTTGCAAGCGGGGCAGGGGCAGAGTGGAAAAATGCCCTTGCGTGGGTACTGATCGGGGGCTTAACCAGCTCGCTCATCCTGACCATCTTCCTGGTGCCGGTGGTCTATTACCTCGTGGATCGTACGGGCGAATGGATTTCCGCACGAACCGGAAAGAAGCCCGGCGTGGCATTACAAAATGAATAAATAAATCAGTTACCAGTTAACTATAACCGCTGTAAACAATGAAAACGCAGTTGATTCAACTACTTACAACCAACTTTGGTATTGCCAAAAGCTCCCTGACAGATACTGCTCATTTTGAGCGTGATCTGGGTCTGGACAGTCTGGAACGCATGGACATGATCATGCAGCTCGAACAGGAATTTGATATGCTGATTCCGGACAGTGATCATGATCAGTTAAAAACGCTGGGTCAGGTTGTCAGTTACCTGGAAGCGCATGCGGCGGTAGCGACACATTGAATCAGGGCTGAACCTGGCCGGGGAATTCCTGGTCAGGTTCAGCCTCATTAATCAGTACTGCAATGGAAGAATCAGCGTATGTTGACCACACTGAACCGGATATTTCGGTGGTAGTGTGTGTATATAATGAGGAAGAGAACGTGCAGCCGCTTATGAAACGGATTGACGAGGCGCTGCACGGCTGGGATTACGAGGTTGTTTTTGTGGATGATGGCTCAACGGATGCTACCCTGCGGAGACTTCGGCAGCTCCGGTCGCCCAATCTGCGGATTATTCAGCTGAAACGCAATTACGGGCAAAGTGCCGCGCTGGCTGCCGGTATCGAAGCCGCGAGGGGAAAATACATTGCAACCATGGATGGGGACGGGCAGAATGATCCGGCCGATATTCCGTTTATGGTGAGTGTCGCGCACGATGAAGGGATTGATTTGGTAGCCGGTATCCGGCAGAAACGACAGGATGGCTGGTTGCTCCGTAAACTGCCAAGTAAAATCGCGAACCGGCTGATCCGGCGCGTGTCGGGCGTAAACCATCCGGATTTCGGCTGTACGCTCAAGGTCTTTGAACGGGATCTGGCAAAAAGTCTGGGTATCTACGGCGAAATGCATCGGTTTATTCCCATACTCGCCAATCTGGAAGGCGCCAGCATCCGGTCGGTACCGGTACGACATCATGCCCGTATGGCCGGCAAATCGAAATACGGCATCAACCGTACGTTGCGGGTAATGAGTGACTTACTGCTCGTCTGGTTTATGCGGCATTACCATACACGCCCGATGCAGTTGTTTGGCGGATGGGGTATTCTATCGCTTCTGTTCGGCGGCGGTATCGAAAGCTTTTTACTGGTTCAGAAGTTGGCAGGCATCGCAATTGGCGGAAAACCTTTGGTGATTGCGGGGGCTATTCTTATCTTGGCCGGCCTACAGTTAATCTCCTTAGGGTTGCTGGCTGAGATGCAGCTCCGCACCTACTATGAGTCGCAGAACCGGAAACCGTATGCCGTCAGGAAAGAATATGCGCCGGCCGCAGAGCTGGTCTGAATGGAACCGGCGGCTCGCCCGGCCGTGGGTAAAAACAAACCTGAAAACGCTCGGGACGCTGGCGGCCTGTTTCATTCTGTGGACCAGTATCGACGTTAAGCTGCTGACGGGTTTGCTGCAACAGGCATGGGGGACTGATCTGGTATTGGCTGCTGTTGTATTTGCAGTGGCCAAATTTATATCGGCCATCCGGTTGCAGCGCTTTCTGGACATAATCGGGTTCTCCATCCGGTTTGGCCAGCAACTCAAATGGTATAGTCTGGGCATGCTGTACAACCAGATTTTACCCGGCGGCATCGGAGGCGACGGCTATAAAGTACTCATGTGGAACCGTCAGTCGGACTTTCCGGCAAAGGAGCTTCTGAAAGCGGTATTCATTGACCGGGTCAACGGTGTGGTGCCCATCGGTGCGTTTCTTACCGTTGGGTTGGCCGTTTTACTGGCCGGTACTGTCCCGTGGTCAGCTCCGGTGCTGGTGCTGTGTGGTGTTACCGGCGTCAGTCTGAGTTTCTGGCTGGTTGGCCGGTTCTGGCCGGTTTTCAGCCCGGTCTGGAGCGGTACACTGGCGATGTCGGGACTGGTACAGGCCTTTCAGTGTACCAGTGTGTGGCTGATTGCCCGCGCTTTAGGGGTGCCTGATTTTTCGATGGCATTTCTGGTTGTGTTTCTGATTTCGTCCATCGTCGCTGTCCTGCCGTTTACGATCGGCGGCATCGGTGCCCGCGAACTGACCTTTCTCTGGGGTGCCGGTTGGGTACATGTGCCGCCTTCGCAGGCCGTGGCCATCAGTGTGCTGTTTTATTTAATTCAGGTTTTTACATCCCTCTCCGGTTTGTATTTTGTCTGGAAACCACCGGTTACGCAACTGGTCTCCGACCCGCAGACCGCCTGAGTTTTTTAACCACTCAAGTATGAAAATTCTTATAACCGGAGGTGCAGGCTTTATCGGCTCGCACCTGACCGAACGGCTATTGGCCGACGGTCATCAGGTCATTGTGTTTGATAATTTTGATTCCTATTATACTCCATCCCTGAAACGGGAAAATCTGCTGATTGCTCAGCTATACGATACCTTCCGCGTGGTCGAAGGCGACATCCGCCATGAAGCGGAGCTGGAGGCCGTTTTTGCCGGCGGAACGATTGATGCCGTAGTGCATTTAGCCGCCAAAGCCGGTGTCAGGCCTTCGTTGCTTGAGCCTGAGGTATACATGGATGTCAACCTGACGGGTACCGCCGTCCTGCTGAAGGTGATGGCCCGTCATAAAGTGCATAAGCTGGTTTTTGCGTCATCCTCGTCGGTATACGGCAATACGGTGACCAGTCCGTTCCGGGAAGACGCCGTGATCGATGTGCCGCAATCGCCGTATGCAGCCTCGAAGCGGGCCGGCGAGCTGTTGTGCAGGACCTATAGCGAGCTTCATGGTTTTTCTATCAGTTGCCTCCGCTTTTTTACCGTTTACGGACCACGACAGCGACCGGAAATGGCGATCCACAAATTTATTGACCAGATCCTGCACGGTGAGTCGGTAACGATGTATGGCAACGGATTTACGGCACGCGACTATACCTTTGTCGGGGATATTGTGCAGGGCATTGCTGCTTCGCTGAACCGGCTATCCGGCTTCCGGATCATTAACCTGGGCAACTCTGCCACGGTGCCGCTCAGCGAACTGATTATTACCATTGAACAGTGTATGAGCCGGTCGGCTAAAATCAGGACGGAGCCGATTCCGGCGGGCGATGTATTTTCGACCTGTGCTGACATCAGCGAAGCGCGGCGGTTGCTGGATTATGTCCCGCAAACATCTCTGGAAGCAGGCTTACGGCAGCAGATAGCGTGGCAGAAAGGGCGCGGGTCCGGCGATGATGTTAACCGGAAACTGTCGCTGGCGGCCTGAATTCATGGAAACATTTGTTAAAGAGCATCCGCAGGCTACACAGCTTCAGGGAGCGACTTGGATGAAGTGGTTACCATGGGCGCTGGTCCTGTTCAGTTTTTTGTGGGGGTTGGGCAGTTCGCCGTTGTTTGATGAAGACGAAGGCGCGTTTTCCGAAGCCACCCGCGAATTGCTGGCTTCCGGCGACTACATTACGACACGGGTAAACGGCGTATTGCGG
>NZ_CAMFHL010000206.1 GCF_945952095.1 uncultured Arsenicibacter sp.
CCCACCACCAGATCGGAACCGGCAAAACGGGTCAGGCGTCCGTTCACGCCTAATGTCAGGGCGTTAATCGTTACCAGAGTCCGGTTTGCCAGGGCTGTTTCCAGGCCTAGTTCTTCCGTCGACTTTGCCAGCCGTTCCAGACGGCCATACACCGCCAGCCGTCCCCATTGCAGGCTGCTTTCGGCCAGCCATGAATTTTCAGTTTTCCCGTGTGCCTGATTCTGGCCCCAGACCAGTGCGGAGGTGATGTAAACATCATCGCGTACCAGCGTTTTGCTGTGCAGCAGCGAAGCGGTTGTGCGTACCACATTGTCCTCCGGATGCAGTTCTTCAGGACTTTTAATAAATCCCTGTGAAAACTGAACGGCCAATGCCGGCGATGGGTTTACCGACAACCGGTACGAGTAACTGTCGAAACGAGGCCGGTCAATGCCAAACCGGTGTTCATCCGGCTCACGGCCTGTAAACGAAGACGCTTCCAGTTTAGCCCATTTATAGCGTACACCCGCGGTGGCCACCCCAAACAAAATGTGCGTGGCATCCTGCCAGTGATGACCCAATGTCGCATCCGGATTGTTGAAAGATGAAATCCGGTGCATGAATGCCGGCGGTCCAAGAGCCGGTTCGCCGGGCAGCCCAACGTATCCGTACACATCCACGTTTTGGTTGACAGCGTAACTATACCCAACCGACAGTTCAGAGAATAAATCGTGCGGGTGTTGCCGGTCAATCAATGGTTTGCCCTGAAACGACTCTCCTGTCTGAAATAAGAGAGGATACCCGCCCCTCCCAACTGTCAGCGCGTCGAGCGACAACATGGCCCTCACCAACAGCAAACCCCGTTTGCCAACCTGGCGCTGGGCCATTCCCATTACCCAGTTCGGTGCATCTACCTGGCGGTCGCTGCCACGCATCGACCGGTTATTGGCATTCTGGCTGGTATAGCGTAGAAAAACACTGTAGTGAAGCATGTAGGTCCACTTGTCGGAGTGGGCCATGTAAGCATACATAGGTGTATTATCGGGATGCCAGGATGTACCCGATCCATTCCGGTTCATCGGCAAGTTGCGCGAGAAGGAATGGGTCATGGCAGGCATAGCCTCCATCTCATGCATGTGATGGGGCATTGTATCTGCCTTCGCCGCAGACGGCATTGGCTGCATAGGATCATGCCGGTGCTGCGCAAGACCCGTCTTTAAAACACTTAATGCAATAAGCACCGGTATAATTTTTCTTTTCATAACGTCGGGCTGCTGACCTGTATCTCTAACCACTGGCCCGTAGCACTGTTGCAAAAAGTTAGTATCCGATGCCTGAGAAGCAACCGTTATCGCCGCATTACCAGACGTGGGCCCGCTCCCGCACCCGGATCAGATACAGGCCGCCCAGCGCATTCGAAGCAAGGCTTATCAGCGGAAATGCAACAAATATTCCTATGCTCAAATTCCGGTTAGCAAGCATTACATCCAGCGAAACAAATTGTACCAGAACAAAATACAGCATAAACCAGCACGCACCGGAAATCAGCACACTGCCAGACCAACGATTGATGGCCGGCCATGGATTTTCGCGTACAACCAACAGCAGAAAAAAAGCATTTATGGCCTGAACGACATAGTAGAGTGCAATGGACCGGATAAATGTATTTTCTACATACGTCGCCGTCAGACAACGGGCCGGCCCTGAAAAATACCACCAGATCAGTGTGATTGGCAGCGTGCAGAGCCACCAGACGGGTTTAACAGTTTCGGAATATACCTGCAGGATCAGCATCTGGGCGAACGTCAGTAAAAACGGGAACAACACGATGCCGCCCATTCCGGTCAGCTAGCTCAGCCAGTGTGCAATTACCGGTAAAAAAATCCAGCGTATATAAATCGTCGGCTCCGACACGGCGATCCCACAGAATCCAAACAGCGTTTTCATTTTCTTATTTTTGTATTTTCAGAAATAATTGAAAATTATTAACCAAAAAGAAGGCCTCAACGGCCTCTTCCCTATCTATCTAAATGCTCCGGAAAAACGTCAGAAACTGGCCCATTAACCAGTTCTCCTCTGCTTTGATCACTGCATTCAGCGTATTATCCGCAAATCCGACCACCTGGCTCAGATCACCCACAATTTTCCGGAACGCTTCTGCTTCCGGGGTATTGGTGTCTACTTTTTTCAGTTCTTCCAGTACCTCAATGACCGGCGTTATCTCCCGGCGGCGGCGTTCCTTTGCCACTTGCCGGGCGATCTTCCAGACATCCTTCTCGGCCACATAATATTCGCGCCGGTCACCGGGCTTCAGCTGTTTGTAGACTAAGCCCCAGTCCATCAGCTCGCGCAGGTTCATGTTAGCATTTCCCCGCGAAATCTGCAGCTGCTCCATCACAGCATCCGTGTCAATCGGCTCCGGTGAAATCATCAGCAAGGCATGAATCTGTGCCATTGTGCGGTTGATCCCCCACTGCGTAGCCAGCGTACCCCATGTCTGGACAAATTTTGCCTTTGCTTCATCGAACGTCATGCTGCAAATGAAACGCAACTTTCTGTACTTTCAAAAAATATTGAAAATTAAATTCGCCGCCTGCCGTATCTTTGTCCATGCATTATTTTGATCAGCTCCTTGCCCTCCTTCAGACCGAGCGGGCCGAAGATCGCCGGCAATACCAGCAGCTAACCGAAACCACGTCCATTATCGAGCGCCGCGCCGCCGGACTGGCCTGGTATCCGATTGCCATCCGTGGCTCGGAACTCAGCCGCGGCGATTACCTGACGATTGAGGCCGAACGCACCACGCATCAGGACATTCCGCACCAGCTACGTTTCGGCGTGCCGGCGGTACTGTTCAGTAATTATAATCCGAAAGCCGACCGCGTTGAGGGCACCATATCGCACCAGAGCGGTAACCGGGTCCGGCTTACGTTGCGTACCGACGAACTGCCCGACTGGGCCCGCGACGGCAAACTGGGTATCGAGGTGCTGTTTGATGACAACAGTTACGACGAAATGCAGCAGGCCATCAAACTGGCTAAGGCGCGCCTTGAGTCGGACAAAGAGCCGCTGGTGAAGATTCTGGCCGGCCAGAAAGCCCCGACCTTCCGGCAGCAAACCACGCCGCTCCACCTGCCGAAGCTGAACCCGAGCCAGCTCAACGCTGTCGATAAAGCACTGCTGGCCAACGAACTGGCGATTATTCACGGACCGCCGGGCACCGGCAAAACCACGACACTGGTACAGGTTATCAAGGCCCATATTCAGCGTGATCACACACAGTTGCTGGTTGTAGCGCCCAGCAATACCGCCGTCGATCTGCTCAGCGACAAGCTACATGCCGAGGGGCTTAACGTAGTCCGGATCGGCAATCCGGCACGGGTTTCAGACCGGCTCATGGCCCTGACACTGGACCAGAAAATGGCGGAACATCCGTACATGAAAGACATCCGCAAGTCGAAAAAGCAGGCGAATGAGTTTAAAAACATGGCTCACAAATACAAGCGTCAGTTCGGGAAGGCGGAACGGGAGCAGCGGAAAGCGCTGTTTGATGAAGCCCACCGGATCATGAAGGATGTGGAGCAGACCGAGCAATACATCATTGACGATATTCTGGCAAAGGCACAGGTTATTACGGCAACCCTGGTTGGCGCCAACAACTACGTTATCCGCCAGCGTACCTACGACACGGTGGTGATTGACGAAGCAGGTCAGGCCCTCGAACCCGCTTGCTGGATACCGGTTCTGAAAGCCAGCAAGGTTATACTGGCCGGCGATCACTGCCAGCTCCCCCCTACCATCAAATCGCAGGAGGCAGCCAGAAACGGGCTGGCAACCACATTGCTCGAAAAATGTGTGGCGCACCACCCGGAAGCCGTTTCGCTGCTGACTGTTCAGTACCGCATGCACGAGCACATTATGCGGTATTCAGGACAGGTTTTCTATGGTAATGCGCTGAATGCCCATGCGTCGGTAGCGGGGCATCTGCTTACGGAAGGTGATCAGCCCGTATTATTTATTGATACCGCCGGATGCGGCTTTGAGGAAAAACTGCAAGGCACCAGTTCAACCAATCCGGAAGAAGCGGCTTTGCTGGTACGACACCTGACCCGGCTGACCGCTGATCTGGCCAACACTTATCCGCCCGAGCGTTTCCCGACAGTTGCCATTATTTCGCCGTATAAGCAGCAAATCAGTGTCCTGAATGAACTTCTGGATCAATCGGCTGATTTACAGCCATACCGGCATGCAATTTCCGTAAATACCATCGACAGTTTTCAGGGGCAGGAGCGCGATATTGTCTATATTTCAATGACCCGCAGTAATGCAAACAGTGAGATTGGCTTTTTATCAGACATCCGGCGGATGAATGTTGCGATGACCCGTGCCCGGAAAAAACTGATTATTATCGGTGATAGTGCTACGCTTTCAGTGCTGCCGTTTTACAGTGATTTTATTGCCTACGCAGAAACGATAGACGGCTATCAAAGCGCCTGGGAATGGATGTGATTACGACACGCCAGACGCTTTACGGCAAAACTCGTCAATCAGGTTCTGCCAGCCGGGGTAATTGCCCGGCTTGGGCCAGCACCACCTTACACCCAACTCCTCAAGTTCCTGAGGAGTTGGCATTACCAGATCATCGCCCAGCCAGCCGATCGGTATCCGTTTTAAAAACGGAATGAGCCGTAAGGTCTGCGTCAGTTCGTACCCGTTCATACCATCCAGCTGATAGTCAATTACAATGAACTGAGGTGGCCGGTGCAGGCTGCTGACGTGTTCCAGTATACTCAGACAATCCGGAAAAATGAGTAGCTGGCAAGGATTTTCTATACGCGTCATGGACTGCTGCATGAAAATTGCATCCTCATCCATTTGATCAACCACCCAAATCAAAGGCAAAAGTCTCTCCATAGTCTCCCGTTTTGTTCACCAATCCGGCACTTTCTTTTTACGAAGTGTTGCCAGTTGATGATTTGTTCAACTGATGAAGCAATGGATTGTTCCCGTTCCGTTATAAAAACTACTAAATCACCGAAGTTAGCAGAGTTGTTTACAAGGAAAACAAGTACGCGCCTCCGCAGGTCAGGCTCAGGTATTGCCGGGCTATAGACAATAATAGCCCCGCTGTATACGTTAGCCATATAAGATAACCAGAGAGCTAAAGGTTATGCCGTCTGTGGCGGGGCTCCAGTACGAAGTATTGGAGCTATTTTTTTTTCTTCTCACTCGTTTTTCAGCCTTTCATGGTAAAAATAACAGCCGGCTGCCTTTACCGGATAGTGCCTGGTTCAGGCATGTCTCATACTGTTATTTACCATGAAAAAACTTTTGATTCTCCCTGCCCTTCTCCTGCTGGGGAATGTTTTTGCACAAAAAAATCCGGAAGAAAAAGCAGGCTGGAAGCTCGGCGCACAAGCCTATTCATTCCGGTTATTCCCGTTTTCAGAAGCTCTCCGCAAAATTGACAGTTGCGGCCTGAAATACGTTGAAGCGTTTCCCGGACAGACAATCGGCGGAGGCATCGACGGCAAAATGGACTTTAAAATGAGTCCCGCTACCCGCGATGCCGTCAAGAAAATGATTAAGGACAAAGGCTTGACGATCTCTGCCTATGGCGTTGTTAATGCCCCTACGGAAGAAGACTGGAAACAGCTGTTTGAGTTTGCCAAAGCGTTAGGTATCCCGAACATCAATACGGAACCGAATAAAAATCAGATGCCTTACATCATTCGTCTGGCGGATGAATACAAAATCAATGTGGCCATCCATAATCACCCGAAACCAACCAAATACTGGCATCCTGACTCCGTTCTGGCCGTAATCGGCAACAGTAAATACGTTGGTGCCTGTGCGGACATCGGCCACTGGGTACGCTCAGGCCTGAACCCGGTAGAGTGTCTGAAAAAATACGAAGGGCATATTCTGGGCATGCATTTCAAGGATGTGAAAAAAGATACCCCCGACGGCAAATACCATGACGTAATCTGGGGCACCGGCGACTGCGACATTCCTGCCGTTCTGACCGAACTGAAACGGCAGAAATTTAAAGGTCCGCTCTCGGCCGAATACGAATATCACTGGGAAAACAACGGCCCTGAAATTGCCGAAAGTGCCAAAGCCTTCCGCAAAATCTATAGCGGCAAGTAAAATTCGGCCCGTTGAGGCCGCCCTGGACCAGGATAAACCGGTTAATGTAACCGGTAACTGTTACTTTCGTAGCCGGATATAAGTTTTGCCCTCAAGAGGCTGGCTTATATCCGGCTTTTTTCCTGAACAACTGATACAACCCAAACAGCCATGATGCCAAATCCCTTTCCACTTTACCGTCCGGCGCCCAATCTGACCGAATTCAAGAACCTGACCGCTATTGAAAGCACCCGCCACGGCGGTGTTAGTCCGGCACCCTTCACCTCCCTGAATGTCGGCTACAATACCCCTGACTCCGAAGAAAATGTGACCGAAAACCGGCTGCGGCTGTATAGTGAACTCGGTATTCTGCCGGATCAGGTTGTGTCTTCACACCAGGTGCACGGGATTGAGGTACTGATAGCCGAAACATCCGGACGGTATAGCGGCTATGATGCGTTGATTACCAATAAGCCGGATCTGTTTGTTGGGGTCAGTGTGGCAGACTGCACACCGATTCTGGTATATGACGCCCACAATCAGGCCGTTGCAGCAATTCATGCGGGTTGGCGCGGCACGGTCGGCGGCGTAGTTACGGCGGCGCTCCAGGCCATGAGCACAACCTTTAATACGCGTCCGGCCGATTGTTACGCCTATGTCGGCACCTGCATTGACGAGACCTCATTTGAAGTTGGTGCCGAAGTTGCCGCGCAGTTTGCTCCGGCATTTAAACGGCTTGACGCTTATACGGACACCTGGTTTGTTAACCTGAAATCTGCCAACGTTCATCAGCTGACCAGCTTCGGAATTCCGTCTTCCCAAATCAGTATTTCTACTTTTTCAACGGTCCTGAACAACGAAGATTATTACTCGCACCGGCTTGAAAAAGGGCAAACCGGACGCATGATGGCATTAATTGGTATAAAATCCTGAACATTTTCTGACCTATGTTGTTAAGTTATCACTGCGACACTTACGTAGCAGATTAACTCAACAACGTTATGAACTTCTTGATCTGGATTTTAGTAGGTGCCATAGCCGGATGGCTGGCCGACCTGCTCTTCAAACGCTTCTCTTTTTCATTGCTTACGCAAATCCTGTTAGGGATTATCGGTGGTCTCGTCGGGGGCTGGATTTTTGGCAGCACCTTTGCAACGGGTGCCAGTGGCTTCCTTGACCGTGTACTGACAGCATTTGTCGGTGCAGTCGTTATTCTCGGTATCGCAGCGCTGATCAAAGGCAGCCGGCGATCAGTATAGGTTTAGGCACAGATAGATAGTATATGAAAAAGGGCTGATCATCAGCCCTTTTCTTATTACTTATTTTTAACCAGCCACCCCAGCGCCCAGATGACTACGGCACAGATTGCCAGCCCGCCGGACTCTCTGGCCAGTTCGATATTTATAGTTTTCATACCCATTGAATCGAGCAGAAAACCTTCAAACACGGGCGGCCATTGCTGCCAGGCGGCCACGGCATAAACCAGCCCGATAACGCCATATAACCAGATGGGTCCGGTTTTAAAGTAAGCCAGTATACAGGCTCCGACACCAATCAGGTAAATCGGGATCCATACTTCAGGATCCGGGTCGTTGTACTGAAAGGCAGCAAACAGCAGAAAAATCAGGGCAAAGAATATGGCGGTTAGTTTTCTCATCGTCACGTCCGGGTTATTTTTCACAATACTGGGCAATGGCCTCGACGGCGTCGGCATAACCAAGCTGACGGGCCTGTTTCAGGCTCAGGCAACCGGCATCCTTTTCATTATTGATCATCTGCGCCACGCCCAGTGCATAGAAAGCTTTGCCGAAGCGGGAATCTACTTCCACTGCCTTCCTGAAATCATTCAGGGCACCAGCCACATTCTTCTGCTGAAACAGAATATTACCACGGTTATAGAATGCCAGTGCATTCTTTTCATTTTTTGCCACTGCCTGCGAAAAATCATTCAGAGCCGCTGTCTCCTGATGCTGTAAGGCAAACAACTGACCACGGTTCAGGTAAATATCCGAAACGGCCGTTTTAGCCGTATCAGGGGCCAGACGGATAGCCTCCGAATAATCCTTCAGCGCTTCATTCTGTTCGTTCTGTGCCATTTTCAGCAGGGCACGGTTATAATAAGGCCGGTAAAAATCCGGTTCGAGCTTAATGGCCTGTTCGTAGTCCAGCAAGGCATTACTGTATTCTTTCAGTTCAAAATAAGCCACTCCCCGCGTATTAAAGGCTTCGGCATTTTCAGGATCGGCATTTACCGCCATGTTCAGCGGCTCAATTGCCTCCCTGAATTTTCCTTCTTTCATTAAGCTACGTCCCTGCTCAAGTTCCTTTTCTGACGATGTACAGCCCGTAAAAGCCAGAAAAGTGCAGGCAGCAATAAAAAATTTTAGTTGTTTCATTCCGCTTATAATCAATAAAATACAGCCTGAACGGCTTTTTTCTGCACTAAATTTCCGCACAAAACTACATCCGACATTTGGATTCTCTTAACAAATACCTAATTTTGCACCCGGCAAATCGGTGCTACCAGCTCCTACTGAATCCCCCAGGTCTTGACCGAAGCAAGGGTAGGTAGTTGTAGCGGTGAGACACTTGATTTGCCTTTTTTTATGTGCTTTTACAAACAACGCACATCTTCTCCGTAATTTGACTGCTCAATCTGTTTTTTAACAATGTTTTAAGCAGTGAGCCCTGTTAGCAGCTTTCTAACATATTCAGTACATATTCCAGCCCTATACATTCATGCTCGAAAATCTTACGCAGACCTTTCAGCAAGCATTCGGGACTACCCCCACTCTACAAATTGCCTCTCCGGGCCGTGTTAACCTGATTGGCGAACATACCGATTACAACGAAGGGTTTGTGCTGCCCGCCGCCATCGACAAAGCCATTTTTCTGGCTGTCAGCCCGCGGCAGGATCAGGAACTTCACTTCGTTGCCGCTGATCTGAATGAATCGTATACGGGTCATACCGATCAGCTGACCCATACAGATGCCTGGCCGGATTACCTGCTGGGAGTTATCCAGCAGTTTCAGCTGGCCGGCCTGACCGTCGGCGGGTTCAACTGTGCGTTCGGCGGCACCATCCCGATCGGGGCGGGCCTGTCTTCCTCAGCCGCGCTGGAAAACGGCGTTGGTTTTGCCATTAATGAGCTGTTCGGCCTCGGCGTTGACCGGCTCGACCTCTTAAAAATGAGCCAGCGGGCCGAAAACAACTTTGTCGGACTCAAGTGTGGTATCATGGATATGTTTGCCAGTATGATGGGGAAAGCCGGTAATGTGATCCGGCTGGATTGCCGTTCGCTGGATTTTGCCTATGCGCCGTTAAAAATGGAAGGCTTCCGGATCGTTTTGTGCGATACGCAGGTTAAACACTCACTGGCGTCATCCGAATACAACACCCGCCGCGAAGAGTGCGAGGCCGGTGTCCGGATTCTCCAGGCCGCTTACGGCGATTCGGTGAAGAGTCTGCGTGACGCTACCATGGATATGCTCGACACACACCTGAAAGACCGTGAGCCGTTGCTATACCGCCGCTGTGCCTATATCGTACAGGAAAACGAGCGGCTCTTAACCGGCTATACTGATCTGGAAGCCGGCGATGTAGAGGCGTTCGGCCAGAAAATGTATGGTTCACATGAAGGGCTCAGCAAATGGTACGAAGTCAGCTGTGATGAGCTTGACATACTGGTAGACATTGCCCGCACACAACGCGGTGTACTCGGTGCCCGTATGATGGGCGGAGGCTTCGGCGGCTGTACCATCAACCTTGTCCGGGAAGAAGCACTGGATGCCTTTAAAGAAGCCATTACGGAGCAGTATCAGGCAAAAACCGGCCAGTTGCCGCTGATTTATATCTGCAAAATTGAGGATGGCACCCGTGTGGTAGCCTGACCGCGTTTTGATTGCGAAACCGATTCTTTAATTTTGCTCCCTGTAAGCCAAATACCCGTGTATTTGGATCCAGGTTTTAATCATTCGGACGTGGAGGTCCGATATACAGACCATGAAATTTTTTATTGACACGGCTAACCTCGCCGAAATCCGCGAAGCACAGGATCTGGGCGTCCTTGACGGGGTAACAACGAACCCGTCGCTCATGGCTAAAGAAGGCATTACCGGCAAGGATAATGTCATGCGCCACTACAAACAAATTTGTGACATCGTTGAAGGCGATGTGAGCGCTGAGGTAATCGGCACTACATTCGACGAAATGATCAGCGAAGGAGAAGAACTGGCCGAGCTGGATGAGAAAATTGTCGTGAAAGTTCCGATGATTAAGGATGGTGTGAAAGCCATTAAATATTTCTCAGAAAAAGGCATCCGGACCAACTGTACGCTGATCTTCTCAGCAGGTCAGGCTTTACTGGCGGCGAAAGCCGGTGCCACCTACGTATCTCCATTCGTTGGCCGTCTGGACGACGTCTCGACCGATGGTGTTGCCCTGATTGAACAAATCGTTATGATTTACCGCAATTACGGCTATACAACTGAAGTACTGGCCGCGTCAATCCGCCACCCGATGCACATTATCCAGTGTGCTGAGGTGGGTGCTGATGTGATGACCGGTCCGCTGAGCGCTATCACAGCCCTGCTGAACCACCCGTTGACTGACATTGGTCTGGCTAAGTTCCTGGCTGACCACAAAAAAGCTTCGTCTAAGTAATTTGCCGGCATACAGCATCGTTATCGGTGCTGTATGTCCTTTTTCCCGACTCATTCGCTATGTTTAACACGGAACCCGTTCTCAATCTCGATCATGCTGATATCTATCAGGGACCAAAGCTGATCCTTGGTGATATTAGTTTCTCCATTCATAAAGGTGAGTTTGTTTACCTGATCGGGCGAACGGGCAGTGGAAAAACATCGCTTCTCAAGACCTTATATGCCGACCTGTACCTGCAGGGCGGTAAGGGATTTGTTGCCGGTTTTCCACTCGACAAGCTCAAGCCGAAAGATGTACCGTTCCTTCGCCGGAAAATCGGGATCGTGTTTCAGGACTTTCAGCTGTTTTTTGACCGGAATGTGGAGGAAAATCTTCTTTTCGTGCTGAAAGCAACGGGCTGGACGGACAAAACAAAGATGAAAAACCGGGTTGCTGATGTATTGATGCAGGTTGGTCTGGGTACCGCTCAGAAAAAAATGCCGCATCAGATGTCAGGCGGTGAGCAGCAACGTGTCGTTATTGCCCGTGCCATGCTCAACGAGCCGCAGATTCTGATTGCCGATGAACCGACCGGTAACCTTGATCCGGCCGTTTCTGATCAGATTATGCAGGTTTTTCAGGCGATCAATAATGCCGGAACAGCCATGCTTATGGCAACGCACAACTACGATCTGCTGAAAAAATATCCGGCACGTACTCTGCGGGTCAACGACGGTAAAATCAGTGAAGTAATCGGGGGCAGCTTTTAGATATCGGAATTCACCCTCGAATCGGGTAAAGCATAGTAGTGGTGTCAGGTTTACAGGACGCACCGTCCTGTAAACCTGACACCACTTTTTTTTATTTCGCCTTCAGGTAGGCAAACGGAATGATTACCTCTTCGAGCGACACCCCGCCGTGCTGGAAGGTATCCCGGTAATAATTCACGTAATAATTGTAGTTGTTCGGATACGCGAAGAAGTAATCTTCCAGCGTAAACACGTAGGCCGTGGATACGTGTAGTTTCGGCAGGAAAAACCGTTCCGGTTTCCGGCAAACCAGTACGTGATTCTCATCGAAGCCCAGATTTTTGCCTTGCTTGTAGCGCAGGTTTGTATTGGTTTCGCGGTAGCCAACGATTTTGGCCGGTTTCTGCACCCGGATCATACCATGGTCGGTTGTCACAATCAGACGGCCTCCCTTATCCGAAATTTTCCGGACCAGCTCATACAGCGGTGAATGCAGGAACCACGAACGGGATATGCTCCGGTAGGCTGCTTCATCAGGTGCCAGCTCCTTGATCATCGCCATATCCGTACGGGCATGCGAGAGCATATCCACGAAGTTGTACACAACCACGTTCAGCTGATTCTGCATCAGGTTGTTAAAGTTATCGACCAGCGATTTCCCCTGATTCGTATTCAGAATCTTGTTGTACGAGAACTTAATATTCAGCCGTGACCGCTCCAGCTGACGGCGCAGGAACTCATCTTCATGGTTATTCAGGCCTTCTTCGTCATTTTCGTCATTCACCCAGATATCCGGATGATGCTTTTCCATTTCGCTCGGCATCATACCCGAGAAAATGGCATTACGGGCAAAACCGGTCGTTGTCGGCAGAATGGAGTAATAAGACGATTCTTCTTCAACCGTAAAGAAATCGGACAGAATCGGCTCAATCACCTTCCACTGGTCATACCGCAGGTTATCAATCAGGATAAAAAACAACGGTGAGTTCTGCTCCAGCAGCGGGAATACCTTTTTCCGCATCAGCTGGTTCGACAGTACCGGCTTATCCGCTTTCGGGTCATTGAGCCAGTCTTCGTAATTGTCCTCCAGAAATTTACAGAAGTTAGAGTTGGCTTCGCTCTTCTGCATGTTCAGGACTTCAACCATACTGCGGTCCTGCGCGCCGTCGAGTTCCAGCTCCCAATAAATGAGTTTTTTATAAATTTCAGCCCACTCATTGAAATCAATCCGGTCGTTATACTGCATGGCAATATTCCGGAAATCCTGTTGATAGCTGATGTTGGTCCGTTCGGTAACCAGCCGTTTGTTGTCGAGATTTTTCTTCAGCGACAGCAGCAACTGATTTGGATTTATAGGCTTAATCAGATAGTCAGCGATTTTTGCTCCGATCGCCTCCTCCATGATGTGTTCCTCTTCGCTTTTGGTAATCATGACCACCGGCATATTCGGACGCATCTGCTTGATCTGCGCCAGAGTCTCCAGACCTGTCATACCGGGCATCATTTCATCCAGTAAAACCAAGTCATATTTTTCCTGTTCAACCTGTTCCAGGGCATCAGCGCCGCTGTTCACAGGGGTCACCTGGTAGCCTTTATTTTTCAGAAAAAGGATATGGGGTTTAAGCAGGTCGATTTCGTCGTCTGCCCAAAGGATCGAATAATTTTGCATAATTAATGTATTAAAATTGGACTTGTCGTCGTCAGTTGAGTACGTACTTGTTAAACCTCTAACGCGCCACAGTGTTTGAATGGTTTATTTTTAACTTTCTTTAACAGTCTGAAAAACAACGGAAATCGTATTTTCAAGGTCTGTTAGGGACTGAATATCAACCGGTGAGATTCCTGCCAGCCGGGCTGCCTCCTGATACACAGCGACCGGTGTAATGCCGGCTGCCCGCCACGATTTTAGCGCGGTACTGCCAGCGGATTTAGATAATTTCCGGCCATCAGCGTCCTGCACAAGCGGATGGTGCCACACTTTCGCGTCCGGAAATGCGCCCGTTTTTGGGTTAGCCGGTTGCAGCAGACTAGCCAGATAGGCCTGCATGCGGGTGGAGTACCTCAGGTCTTCGCCTCTGACAAGGTGAGTCACCCCAAAATAAACATCGTCGGTTAGGGAGGCTACCTGGTAGGCCGGAACTCCGTCGCGTCGCCGCACCACAAAATCACACTCCTCATCCAAGCGCCACAACGGAGCCTCATCTACACCTGTCTCTTATACACATCTGACGCTGCCGACGACTCCTTACGTGTA
>NZ_CAMFHL010000207.1 GCF_945952095.1 uncultured Arsenicibacter sp.
GCACGACACTAACCCGCTCACGTTCATCACCCAAATACGTATCCTATGCCAAATGAGTCGCTGCACCGAAATGAAACGATCGCTGCCTATCATCAGTTTGCCGGCCTTTCTAAACCAATTCACCCGCTTATTAGTGTGGTACGGTTCGACGATATCAAGCCACGGATGACAGACCGGCCGAAAAGCGTTGTAAACAATTTTTATTCGGTCGCGCTGAAATGGAATTTCAACGGCCGGCTGAAATATGGCCAGCAGGACTACGATTTCGACGAAGGCGTGATGGTCTTTCTGGCCCCCGGTCAGGTGCTTTCCGTGACAGCCGGCGAGTCGCATGAACATTCCGGATGGTTGTTGATGGTGCACCCTGATTTTTTGTGGAATACCCCCCTCGCAAAAACGATCCGGCAACATGACTACTTCGATTATTCCATCCATGAGGCCTTATTTTTGTCGGAGCGGGAAGAAACTGTGATTGTGGGAATTATTGAGCAGATCCGGCAGGAGTATCAGGCACCGGTCGACAAGTTTAGTCAGCCTATCATTATCGCGCAGCTTGAGGTTTTACTCAATTATGCCGACCGGTTCTACCAACGACAGTTTATCACCCGTAAGATTACCAATCACAAACTGCTTGACCGGTTTGAGGCTGTCCTTGATACCTGTTTCGAAAGCGAAGCGTTGCAAGACCACGGTTTACCAACGGTTGGATTTCTGGCTGAACAACTTAATTTGTCGCCTACCTATCTGAGCAGTTTATTAAAGTCGATAACGGGACAAAATACGCAACAACACATTCACGGGAAACTGATTAAAAAGGCTAAAGAAAAATTATCGATGACCGATCTGTCCATCAGCGAGATTGCATGGCAGCTGGGCTTCGGGCATCCCCAGTCATTCAGTAAGTTCTTCCGGAACAAAACTAACTCGACTCCGCTTGCATTCCGCCATTCGTTCAACTAGTACATGCTGGCTCCGTTGAGGTGTAAGTATTGTGTGTAGATTCTGCTATTTCAACCTTGAATAACATCCTTATGGATGATTCAGGCCGTATATTTGGTGGATTCAACTAAACAAACAGCACGTGACGATACTGCGGGTAATAACCCTGTCACGATTCAGGTTTGTGCTCTGGATAACGCTCTGCCTGTGGACCAATTGCCTGCTGGCTCAGCCCGGAAGCCTGCCTGAGCCGGACCTCATCACCGATCGGCAGGGCTTACCCCAGGGGTTTGTAGCTGGTATTGTGCAGGATCGTCATGGTTTCATCTGGATGGCGACCCACGATGGCCTGTGCCGTTACGATGGTAATCAGTTCAACGTTTACAAGGAGCAGGCAACCGGCAACCAGAATCTTCCGTTTTCCAGCGTTGAAGCACTACAATCTGACCAGTTGGGACGTATCTTGATTACATCCAGTCAAAAACAACTGGTCCGGCTGGATACGCCAACCGGTCAATTCACGGACATTTCCAGGCTGCTGGCCGGCCAGCCTTTTGCAACGCTTGAGCCGAAAGCCTATTTCGCTGACCGGCAGAACCGGCTATGGTTGAGTTATAGTGGTGCCGGATTAGTCTGTTATGACCTGATCAAACGTCACTACCGCTGGTTTCGTCACAGCAGCAAGGATCCGGGTTCCATATGTACGGATTACATACGCTCAGTGCTACAGGATAAACAGGGGAACATCTGGGTTGCAACGGAAGCCGGTCTGGAGCGGCTGAACGAAAAAAACGGAACCTTTACGCATTACGGAGCCAATAGTACAAATCCGCTGGCGTTACCGGAAGCCGCTGTCTACGGTCTTTACCTGCGGCCAACAGGAGAACTATTGCTGGCAACCCGACATTACCTGTGCCGTTTGAATCCCGTAACGGGTCAGTTCCGGTCATACCCGTTACCAGCTGAAGGCAATGCGTTGTGGGGAGACCATTACCTGTGGGGCAGCCGATTCGTAACTGACAGCAGGGGTGTGGTCTACTTTGATCAGCGTGACCGGCTGTTCCGCTTTACGGATGCAGATGGCCCCCGGCTGGTGGCCCGCTTTACACCCCAAACCGGTTTCTGCTCAAGTTTGTATATTGACCGCTCCGATGTACTGTGGGTCGGAACGGATGGGTCAGGGGTGCGGAAATATGACCTGCGGGCAGACGGATTTCAGACGGCCCGTTATCAGGAAGGGTTTCAAGCGGATGTATTCGTGAAGTGGTTACACATGCCGGTTTCCCTGATCGGATCGACCAAATGGAATGATCCGTATAAATTCCGGTATACGCTGGATCGATCGGGTAACATCTGGGCGACAATCGGTAGTTCGGCGGTCTATCAAATCAATCCGGTCACCCGTCAGGGTAAACGAGTCGATTTACCCGTTACGTTCGGGGCCATAAATGTACCGCTGGCAACTGATCCGGCCTTGCGGATCTGGCTGGTGCACTGGCAAAATGGTCAGCATTACTTTTGGTCAACGGATCCTTCAAGGCCTGAGTGGATCCGTTCGGGCTATCAGATTAACCGGAAACAACCGGTTGAAATCATCCAGCTCGTGGCAGACCAGTACGCATTCTGGTTAGCAACTGTCAATCAGGGGCTGCTTCGTCTCGACCGGAAAACGGGACAACTGCGGGAATACGTTCACCAGCCGGATCAGTCATCCTCGCTCAGCAGCAATGAGTTATACTGTATGTCGGCCGATCCTTCTGATCCGGACCGGCTGTGGATCGGTACTTCTGGTAAAGGGTTATGTGCGTTTGATAAACGTACGGGCCTCTGCCGGCGAATCACCGTGCAGCAGGGGCTTCCCAATGATGTGATTTACTCGACATTACCGGATCGGCACGGAAATTTGTGGATTGGCACCAACAAAGGCCTATGCCGTCTGAACCGTAAGACGTTTCAGACACGAAACTATACAACGGAAGATGGTTTGCTGGCGAATGAATTTAACCGGTTTCATTACCTGCAGCTAGCTAATGATCAGATTATTATGGGTGGCGTTGAAGGCATTACTTCGTTTCAGCCTGCTTTTCTACGGGACGATCCATACCAGCCACGGGTAGAACTAACAGCCCTTTATATCAATAACCGAGAGGTCAGACCTGGCTCCTCATCCATCATGCGGGCACCGGTACAATCCATAAGCAGCAACACAACCCAGCCAGGTGTTAGCCTTACGGCTACCAAAAATGGGATCCTGACTTGTTCAGATACGGAAATTAACCTCACTGCCAGCAGTACTACAGAGGGGGCTACGTTTAGATTTGACGGACCCGCTATCGTCAATACATCGCCGGCCGCCGTCAGCGTGAATGGCCAGGGAACCTATTCTGTTTCAGCAACCAACCCGACCAATGGCTGTGTCAGAACAGCAACTACGTTCGTTAGCAGTAGTACAGGTAGTCCGGATCTTTCATTTTCGGCTACCAATAGCGGGCTGCTGTCATGTAGTGTCCAGACGTTGACCCTAACTGCAAATAGCAGTACAACCGGCGTTTCCTATAGCTTTACCAGCCCCGGAAGCTTTACAGCATCAGGTAACAGCATTATAATCAAGTCAACCGGGGTCTATTCTGTATCGGCTATTGCTGCCAACGGATGTTATAGTGTAACGACTTTATCACCAGGTACCAGCTATCTCCCCCCCGGAGCGATTTCTGTTAGCCGGACCGGGGCCATTGGCTGCGGCCCCAATAGTGTTACCTTGTCAGCAAACGCCAGTGGAGCATCAGCCTATAGCCTGAATGGAAGCAGCGGGAGTCCGGACGGACAGTTTGTGATTAATGCAGCAGGAAGCTATACCCTTACGGCCAGCAATGGGGAACTGGCCTCCTGCCGCTCTCAGAAGATCATTTCCATTGCATCCGGCACACCGGCCCACATTGATGAGATCACTAGTTCAGGACTGGCGGCCTGTGATAAGCCAACCCGGTTAACGGCTTCGGCAACCGGTTCTGCCTTTATTTTTACCGGCCCTGCCGGTTATGTTTACAGCAATGTTTACAGGACACCGGCGACCAATACTGTCTTTGCCGAAGAGCTCAAAACCGGCGGTAGCTATACATTAACTGTTTACAGTACCGAAGGCTGTCCCCCCGTAAGCCGATCTATACTTATTCCGGGGCCTGCCAGATGCCCGTAAAAGGTGCTGACCGGCAAAAATGGCCTTCAGGCTCGTTATTCTCCTTTTTAAATCGTTTACTAAAAATTTACACAACGTTTACTCATGGCTCAACCCGAGTTGACATCCATTTCATCAATCCAAACCGGGTACAGCGTCCGGATCGGTGACTGCAAGACTACTTTTTTAACAACGAGTGATGATACGGCCGGGCAGTATTGTGTATTTGAACACGATCTGCCGGCAGGATTTCCCGGACCTCCTCCCCACGCTCACCGGGTCACTACGCATACCTTTTATGTAATAGAGGGATTAGTAACTATAGTAGTAGACGGCCGATCCATAAAGGCTGAAGCGGGCACGTCGGTTTATATTCCGGCCGGGGTCGTCCATCAATTTTCAAATCCGGGTCAACAGCGATCCCGAATGCTGGAAATTGATACCCCAGGGACTTTTCAGGCGTATTTCGAGGAATTAGGGCAGTTTTTTTCCAGTGGCCAACCAATGAGTCAGCAGTCGATGGCACTGATTCAGCAGAAATATGACTTTATCTCTGCCGCCAGTTAAAGCAATCCTTTAGGGTAAAAGTCATAATTTCATTCTAAAATTGTGACTTTTACCAACTTTGAGCCGGTAAATATGTTAATCTCCATAGACCTTACTTTTATATGTGCAGCAACGAATTTACCAACTTATGCCTTCAGGATTTTTTGCTCTGTTAGATGATATATCCGCTTTAGTTAAAGCAAGTGCTGCCAGTTTAGACGATGTGCCCACTCAGGTAGCCAAAACAACCGGGAAAGTTTCCGGCATTGTCATTGATGATACAGCCGTTACCCCCAAATATGTGGTTGGCCTTGATCCCTCCCGGGAGCTATCGATTATTTACCGGATTGCAAAAAAATCGATGGTAAATAAACTGCTTATATTAAGTCCGGCGGCTTTATTACTGGGCTATTTTATTCCCTGGGCCATCACTCCTGTACTGATGCTGGGCGGGGCTTATTTATGTTTCGAAGGATACGAGAAAGTCCATTCATTGTTTAACCATTCCTCCGCTCAACACATTGACCAGGAGGAGCCTGTAAAAGAAATCACTCCCGAAGAACTGGAGCAGGAACGTGTGAATAGCGCCGTTCGTACAGACATAATTTTGTCTGCTGAAATTATGGCCATCGCGTATAATCAGGTAACCGGCCAGCCGATAGTAAACCAGATTTTAGTGATGGCGGCCGTAGCCGTTTTCATCACCATAGCTGTTTACGGCTTTGTGGGGCTGATTGTTAAAGCTGATGATTTCGGGGTATTGTTGGCCAGTGATAAATATCCCCCGACTACACAAAAAATAGGACGTGGCATTGTAAAATTTATGCCGCACTTTTTGACATGGCTGGGTTATATCGGAACCGCAGCCATGCTTTGGGTGGGTGGCGAAATCATTGCGCATGGTATACCGGTGACAGCCCGCCTGCTACACGATTTAGAACACGCCCTGGCCGCAATGCCGGTAGTTGCCTGGTTATGCAAGGCACTTGCCTGTGGTATAGGCGGACTCTTGATAGGGTTTGTCGTAGAGAAGCTGGTAATCGCGGCCAAAAAGCTTTTTTCAGGCCAAAAGAATAAACCGCAGTACCAGTAAAAATGAAATCGGCTAACAGGATTCCGGGCGACTGGTTTCCTAATAGCCGATTTCATTTACGGCATTCAGTTTCCGTATGTCATTAATCCGCACATAACGCCGGATCATTTCGCTGCTTTTATGTTTTGTTTGCCGCATGATAGCAATTTCGCCCGCTCCTCTGGAAATGGCCTGCGTAACAAACGATGCCCTGAGTGAATGGGCGGTGAACAAGTCCTGCCCCGGCAGGTTAAAGTATTGCTTCATGACAAAATTGACCCATTGGCCGGCAAGGCGGTCATCGGTCAGTTTTCCGCCTTTCCTGATCCGGACAAACAAGGGGCCGGATGTACGGTTCAGAGCCTTTTGCCAGCGCAGTGTCCATACATAGGGGCAGATTTGTTCATTGCGTCCTTTAGGAATCCATTTTTCGTCCAGGTTACCAAACTGATTGGTTTTACTTTTCCGGACCCGAATTACCAGACTGTTTTGTTCAATCGTGATATCCTCGATGTTAATGCTTACCAATTCAGAACGCCTGAATGCACCGGCAAACCCAAGCAGAATCAAGGCACAGTCGCGAATATGGGTAAGATCGGACTCCGTCTCGCCGCGCACGTGTAGAGCCTGCTCCAGCTCAGTGAGGGAAAACGCCCCTGCCTGCCGGGGTGGCTTGTAATGGTCGAGCTTTATACCCCGCAACACCATTTTCAACTGTGGGTCCTGTAGCGGTAAGGGTAAATTACGAAGCCGGTGCCAGCGGTTGATCGATGAGAGGTGCCGGCTGAGCGTTCGGTAATTAAGTATGTCAATCATTTCTGCGGCATAGAGTGCCAGTGTTCCTGCCTGCGCAGGCAGGCTGTCCAGTTTTCTGCCCTCGCACCAGGCTTTGTAAAGTCCCAGATCGGAATCGAAAGCCCGTGCACTGTTGTCGGCCCCTCTCAGACCTCTTTCAAAAAAATCCAGTACACGCTTAGCCTGGCTAGCTGTTTCAGTCAGCCCCTGTTCTTTATTGTTATTTATAAATTCAGCTGTCAGGTTCTCACTCCCGGCTTGTTTGTTTTTACGTGCCATGTTTGATTTTATAAACTAAATTCAACAGTGAACAAATGAAATACCTGTTAAGACTCTCCAGGGTAAATCGACTTTATGTAAATGTAGGTAATAATTTTGTATTACTCACGATAATTAAACATTATCGTGAGTAAAAAATATACATCAGAGTTTCTGATTTTGGCTCTACAATGGCCAGGATACGTATTAATGTATTCATGCGGCGTATTCGTATTCAGGAAAAGTTGTTAGTCATTCGTCCAAAAATGGTTGGCTCCGTGTCAGAATGAAAAAAACGTTTGTGTATGTCTCGTTTGTCAATAACGACTCGATTGTAATATACTTAAGGGTGGATTTTTGCTCTTTTAAAACAGTCGAAAATTTTCAGCAGCAACACCATGGCATGGCGATGCCCGACTGGTTCGGCCAACCTATCCCGGTTATATCACTGGTTAGAAATCAGGAATAGTCTCTGGATTCAGCAGATGACCTACATCGTATATTTATCGGATTGACCGGAATATTTGAGCCATGTAGTTTTGCTTCAAATGTAAACGCGGCTTCACCCCTGGCTTTTATGAAGTATTTACCCCTTATTCTTGGTCTGCTCTGTTGCATTGGAGCGCTTTATCAGCTTTATCGGGGCAGCTGGTTGTTCCTAAACGGGCAATCGGTTGAAGGCAGGGTTGTCGCTAATGAACGGAGTTCGGGTAAGTCAAGCGTTTATTATCCCATCGTGGAGTTTAAAACCCTGAGTGGTCAGACATACAGGTGCAAAGGGCAATCCGGATCCTTACCTGCCGAATACGAAGTAAATGATCCCGTAACGGTTCATTTTGATCCTGCTGAGCCGGACAACACCTTTATTGGTACCTACTTTAGTTTGATTCGGGGCGCCCTTTTTTCAATTGCGCTAGGTGTTTTATTCAGTTGGTTTGGTGTCAAAATACTGGGCTTTAGAAAACTACCGGACTCAACCGGCAGAAATTGACCGCGGTATCGATTACTAAAGTTGAAATTATAAACGGTGTGTAAACCGTCATGTAAAATGCCCGTTAAATTAAGGATGTCTCTTGATCAGAAAATGAGGGTTTTGTGAGTAGGTAACTATATTTGTCAGCTATATTTATAAAATAATAATTTCAAACTAAAGAACATATATAAAAAAAGTATTAAGAATCCGGCTTTATTATATTTCTGGTATTTATTTCTGATTTTATTGAAATCAAATGTTTTAAAATCATAAATCAAAATAATTATTGATGCTGAAATATAGATAAACGTTGTTGTATTTTTATTTTCTGCCGAATCACTATCAATTAATAAACAAACAGTTCTATGTAGAAAAGCAAAATTTATCATTTGAAAAATTGCAACTAAATAAATTGAATTTTCTTTTGGATTGTCATTTGTAGGTAGAAAACTTGATATCCTATAGAACTGAAAGTATATAAAATGATATGGATTCATGTTGCAATTAATATGAATATTTTCTGAGTATAGGTTGATCAAAATATTTATTACAGCAAATGTCTGTCTTAAATTCCTTAAATACATTGCTGAGGAATAGATACAGGTCCGTCACAACGCTGCAAAACTATCAAAACTACTCAGGCTATGATTCTTATGGGTTACGTTTTTAATATAGACCGGAATATTGAGTCTAGCGTTGGCATGGTATCCGTATGCCATACGGTTCATGGCGGCTGCGTATGGTCTAACTTCCTGATCGGTATAAACACTGATAAGCTACCTTTTTGAGTTTTGAGATGTAATGAATTATCTGCTTATGTCCATCCGATTTTCGTACGTGCTGATCATTATATTGTTTATTAACGCATGTACCAATACTGATAAACAACCGGTCGTTGAGCCAAACCAAATTCTGAAAAATGCGATCAGTTTTTGGACATATAAACAAAAATACCTTCAACTTTATGAGGATTATCAGGCATTTGATAAACAGCAAAAGCCAATCCCTAAGGAGGCCTTTCTGCGAGCCTTAGCAACAGGCAGCTATTTACCATTACGACTAAAGTCTGCTGATACAACAACCGTTTATCAGCTTTATCCATTACCTGAAAAAGTGGATAAAGATCTTAAGGCTGTGCTTCGCCAATGGGCACATAGTGAATATGCTTATTATTTAGTTGAAGGGAAACCGTTACCTGATTATCACTTCGTGGATATGCATGGGAATGTTTACACTAAACAATCAACAAAAGGGAAAATACTTGTTTTAAAGTGCTGGTTTGTCCATTGCATGGCTTGTGTTGCTGAAATGCCCGCTCTGAACGAATTGAAACAACGGTATAAGCACCGTGACGATGTATTATTTGTCAGTTTATGCTTAGACCCCAGCGATAAAGTAGCTGCTTTTTTAAAGAAAACCCGATTTGATTATGCTACAGTACCTGCCCAAACGGATTACCTTGAGGATACGTTAAAAATTAACGCCTATCCAATGCATCTGGTGATAAACAAGGAAGGACTGATCATTAAACAAGTGGATAATTATCAAGGCCTGGCATATACACTGGATCAGGTGCCGTAAGCTACTACTGGCTTAAATGTCAGGCAATTAACGTGTTTAATGTATTCGTCAGGGAGGTTGCCGGCAAGGTGAATCGCTTCGTTGAATCAGCGCAATACGCTTTTTTGCTAGCAGCGTGAGCCAGTCGTGATTTATACTATTTAACGAATGTGAATGGGCACTTCAACATTCTCCCATAGGTAAGGCAGTTTTGAAAAACAACAAGGGTACAGCGGAGTTATTGTATCGTTCGTACGTAATGACGGGCAAAAACTAAAATCCCTGCAAGTGACCATGTCTGTATCAGCAGCAAAAAAAATACTAGTATCCGGAGCCGGCATTGCCGGTTCTATAATGGCTTTCTGGCTTGCCGGATACGGATTCGACGTTACCGTTGTTGAACGGGCATCTACCCTGCGCCTGGGCGGACAAAACATCGACGTTAATGGTCCGGCCCGCAAAATAGTCCGGAAGATGGGCATCGAAGCTGCCATTCTGGCCCAAAATACAACCGAAGCCGGTTTGCAGTTTATCGGTCAGGATGGCAAGGTAGCGGGGGAATTTCCCAAAGACGCATCGCTCACCGGAACCCGTGAACTGGAAATTCTGCGGGGTGACCTTGCTAAGATTCTGTATGATTGCACAAAAGAGGATGTTCGTTACCGCTTCGGTGATTCGATAAAGGCGCTGGAGCAGCATTCCGGCGGAGTATCCGTAATCTTCGCCGGCGGCACAACCGAAACATTTGATCTGGTTATTGCGGCCGACGGGGTGCGCTCGGCCACCCGGCAGCTTATGTTCGGCAATGAACCCGAGTTTAAATCCCTGGGTCTCTACATCGCCTACATGACCATCCCCCGGCAGGAAAACGATACCACCTGGTGGCGCTGGTATACGGCTGTTAATCGCCGTGTATTGATGCTCCGTCCGGATAATAAGGGTACGATCCGGGCGTCAGTCGCTTTTATGGAGAATAGCTCGGAAACCTATGAGAAACGGCCGGTCGATGAGCAGAAAAGTATCCTGAAAGCTAAACTGGACGGTGCCGGCTGGGAAGCCGACCGTATTTGCAAGGCCCTCGACGGGACCGATGACTTGTACCTGGATAAAGTCGGGCAGATTAAAGCACCGCGCTGGTCTGACGGGCGGGTGGCGATGGTGGGCGATGCCGCATATTGTCCTACGCCTATCAGCGGAAAAGGTACAACCCTGGCCATTGTAGGAGCCTACGTGCTGGCTGGTGAATTGTCACGGCACGAGCGGCATGAGGACGCCTTCTCGGCTTACGAAAAGCTGATGCGCCCCTATGTAGAAGAAGTTCAGAAATTGCCGCCAGGTACCCCCGGGCTGGTTTATCCTAAAACGAAAATCGGTGTATCTATACTCAATACGGTGGCCGGTTTAGTAGCCAGTAAACCAGTGCAGAACGTGGTCGGTTTATTCAGTTCTGACGATACCGGAGAAGAAAATGAAGGTATCAATTTACCGGATTATTATGAACAGTATTGTTCAGATAGCCTATAATTGGTGTTTTTTTGAATTATTCACGCTTTGCGTGGAATCTACAAAACTAAAGAAATCACCGAGTTGGTACTCCCTAACAATCGAACATCCAGTCCCTATCATTCTGGAAGGACTGGATGTTAATAAGCTGAACAGACACGCTAAGTAGTAGATGAGTTGTTGTCCGACGGGTTCATGGCAGTGGTGTTGCGTAACAGTACGGAGGGGTTGATGCCATATTCTTTTTTGAACGCATTGGAAAAATGAGAAAGGTTTTCAAAGCCGGTTTCTACATAGACGTCTGATGGTTTTCTTTATAATTGGGATACAATGCCCTGCTGCGAAAACAGTTCTTAGCTTCCCGAAACAATCAGTATTAGCCAATGCTCGGATACAAAAGGATCATGTCCGAATTCATCTTTGGTACAAGCGTACAAAACGATATGTTGCTGTAGTTGCTTTTGCATACCCGATGAGGATCATCCTTTTGTTTGACTCAAAATTACCTTCCGGAACAACGTATCCGGCAAAATTTTACGTAAAAAAAGGATTGGTTTTGCGCCATAGCCGCCAACATACCGCGTTTTAGGACGTTTCGCTTCAATGCCGGCTTTGAATAGTTCTGCAATGACGATTGGTTCCGGGAGGGTCAGGTTCGTAGTTGCTTTCTGCGTGGACGCCGGACGCATTAAGCTGGCTGACCCAGGCGCTTGAGCAGACTATAGTGGGAATGTAATGCTGTGCGGAAACTATGATTTTCCAGATACGGTAGGCCAAACTCCCTGGCAGTATCCTTAACGATTCTGGTTAAAGCTGGATAATGTATATGGCATACCTTAGGAAACAGGTGATGTTCAATCTGCCGGTTCAGCCCGCCACAAATAAAAGCCGCCAATGGACTGCGGGGGGCAAAATTTGCCGTAGTATGCAGTTGGTGGATCGCCCAGCTATCTTCCATTAACCCGGACTGAGCCGGTACCGGAAAACTGGTACCTTCGACCACGTGTGCAAGCTGAAATACCAGCCCTAAAACCAGCCCTTCCATCAAATGCATGGCAACAAAACCCGTCAGTATCTCCCATACCGCCAGATCCAGTAAGCAATAGGGCAGAATCAGAAAAGCGATATAATACAACGTCTTTCCAAGAAACAGATTCAGGTATTCTTTCTGCGGGTGACTGTCGGGTTTATACTGTCCGATACGTGCTCTGAAAAACTTGACATAATCTTTGCGGAACACCCATGAAAGGGAAGCCAGCGCATAGAGCGGAAACGAATAAATATGCTGGTAATGATGCCAGAAATGATACGGTTCCTGCGGATCAATCCGGATCAGGCCGGGGGCAATATCAAGATCCTCATCGTGGCCGGGGATGTTTGTATAGGTGTGATGAACGATATTATGCGTTATTTTCAAGACGTAGGGGCTTGCGCCAAGCAAAAAAAAGCTGTAGCCCATAAACCGGTTGATCCGGGCACTGGCCGAAAAAGCGCCGTGCAGCGCATCGTGCGACACATTAAAGCCAATGCAGGCGGCAAACACCCCTAACACGACACTTAACGCAAGCATGCCTGCAGCGCTGAACTGATTTGACAGAATTAAACAATAAATCAACAGATAGCCCCCCAGGAAGAAACAGGCTTTTGCCCACATGGCCCCGTTTGCATGGGGAGAGATCCCCTGATCCGTAAAATAGGTATCAACCCGTTTTCGCACGGTATTAAAAAAGGACGTGTTGCCCGCAGGGGCAAATTTAAGTTTAGTTGCCATCGATAGATAAAGAGATAAAATTGATTGATCGACAGAAACTAGTTACACTGCGCCATTTAGTCGGGGTTAAGGCAGGGTATCCGGAAAAATGAAGAGCCACCAACAGGCTTGATGAAAATCAGACTAGTACGTTCTGACTGAACAGGAAGCAGAAGATCAGGTAACAGTAGTATGTCTACCTGTTAAGTAAACGAACCAGTGCCCGTAATAGTTTGTAATATCTTTTTTGAAACAGGCGGATTCGTTCATACCCGCTTCGGTTACCAGGTAATTGACGGTGTGATTAGTCTGAAGCGGCTACGCTTTCACAGAAAGCCCGCCCGGCCAGAAAATGACCAGGCGGGCTGATAAATTCCACGCTGTTTTTTACGGACATGCCGTACCGGACACGACAACTGTCCGCATCACGACGCAATTACCACTATATACCGTCAGCGTATACGTGCCGGGTTTGACCACATCCGGGAAGGAAACGCTACGCCCGGCAGCCGTCCGGAATACGGCCGAGAAAACATAGCCCGGGCCCGTCAGCACGTACCGGTCACCGGTGCCAACAGCCAGAACAGGGACAGTACAAGCCCCGTTCCCTAAGGCACCACCCGCCTGCACGCTGCTGATCACCGGCTGCACACCGCCTTCAACTACCGTGACTGTGTTTGACGCCACGCAGCCCGGCTGACCGGCAACACCCGTGTAGCTGCCGCCAACATTGACGTTGAAGACACCGGTGCTGTTTGTCTGACTGTAACCGGCGGGACCCAGCAGCGTGAAGCTCGTGGCGCCCGATGCCTGCACCCGTACCGTTGTGGTCGTTACCCCGCAGCCTAACGCACCACCGCTAGTCACAGTCGCTGACGCCGGTAGCAATGCAGAAACCACCGCATTGGCGACCGCTGTACACCCGCCCGCACCGGTTAGTGTCACGGAGTAGGTATTGGCTACCGACACCGAAATGGCGGTACTTACTTCTCCCGTTGACCACCGTGCATCGCCCGTTCCGACCACCGATAAAACCGCCGATGGACTGGCACACGTCAGCGTCACCAAAGACGGGGTGATGCTCAGACTTGGCGGAGTCGTGTTCCTGTAAACCGTCGTTGCCGCCGAAGTCGTACAGCCGTTGCTGCCGGTAATCACCACCG
>NZ_CAMFHL010000208.1 GCF_945952095.1 uncultured Arsenicibacter sp.
CAATGGCCAGAGATCCCTCCTGCGTCGGGATGACAATAAAACATCCGGAAAACGTCGGGCATCAAACCACCAGCAACAAATCAGAACCCTCAGCAACCCTCAACAACCACCAGAACCCTCAGCATCAAAAAAAACAGCATCTACTCCCCCCCGAATACAACCCGGCAACCGTCGGTTTCGAAGAGGATTTCGCCGGCATAAATACCGTCGATGGTGGCGGGGAGGGTGCCGGTCAGGCTGGCAAAAAAGCGGTATTGCGGCCGTTGGGCATGCGTCCATGCGAGGATGTCGCCCGAGCCTGGCGGCAGGAGCCAGGCTGTTTCCTTACCCTGAATGTCCGGCCAGATGGATTGCGCAAAGGCGCGGATCCGGTCAATGGCCGTAAACTGTTCGCCGTTCTGGCCCCACACAAACGGCCCGTGCGTTACCTTGTCGGTTTCCGTTTCATCGGTGACCTGGAACACATACAGCTTCGTATATTCTTCATTGGCTCCCCGCGTCAGGTGCGGGTTCCGGACTTCGAAGCCCAGGCCGACGTAACTTGGCATATCGGTCAGAAACAGGGCGGTGAAATACCGGAAAACGTTGCCGGTCCGGTAAAACTCATCGAAGCGGGGGTCGTCCTTATCGGCGGTCATTACCGTAAAGTTGGGCGCAAAGCGTCGGGTACGCAACAGGTTGTCATACAGCACAAAGCGCTCCGTAAACTCAGGTGAAGTAATGGCGGCCGATTGCAGGTCACCAAGCGTCGAATCGGCTTCAATGGCTTCCAGATGGTCAAATTCATCGCCGTACCCCATGTAATCCGGTTCGACCAGAAACGTTTCGGCAAAGAACGCGAAGTGTGTAACACCCTGTTTGTGAATGTATTGTTTAATGGCTAGCAGCGGGTCGTAAAAGGCATCCGGACTGGTGGGAACACCGTCGGGACGCATCTGTACGTGCGCCATGTCGCCCCGCATAAAATCAAAGTTATAAGCGCGCTGGCAGTCGTAGTATTTCTGACAGACATAGTTCCACGCGGCATGATTCGGCCGGTCGAAATCGAGCACCCAGTACCGGTTATCGTCTTTGCTGTGGTGGAATTTGTAGCGGGCCAGCGGGCCGAATACCCGGGACATCGCCTGTGGCTCGTCAAATTCATACTGATACCATTTCTGGCCGTAATCGTCCACCACAAACGATTCGGGGTTGATGTGCAGACCGCGGTAGGGCGGGGCCATGGTCATCGGCACCGTTTCGAGGCCCTGGCTGACCAGATGCCGGATAAGCTGTAGCCGCCGGTTCAGCCGTCCGCCGTAATCGCCGGGATAGCCGAACAGGATGGCATGGCGCTGCGCGTCGGTCAGGTAGGACTGCGGGTCAAAAAAGACTTCTGCGGTGATGTGGTACGGTTCCTTATGCGCAAAACCGGCTGTGGTGAGCCAGCTCCAGATCGCCCCTTCTACTGCCTTGTAAACCCCCTCCGTCTGGTCCGTAAGCATGATCGGCGGCGTGGTGCTGCGCTTTACCCACTCAAAAAAACGGGGATAGACAAGGGCCATTTCCGAAAACCGGTCAGTATGCGGAATCACGTCCATGCCGACTGTCCGGCCCATGGCGTGCAGCAGGTTCGTGACGACTTTCAGCTGCTTTTCGACTGTATCCATAGCCGGCACATACTTGGCCAGTTCCACATTGAAAAATTCGGGATTAATCTGCCAGCTCACCATACCATACAGGCTGCCCACCACGCCGGGTTCCCAGATCGGGAGCAGGTGGATGCTGTCGTGGCAATCAGGAATGGTCAGCACATAATTAATGACGTTCCAGAACGAGCCGATGGTCCGTACATTAATGCCAACCATATTGCTGCGCCTGATCCAGGCCCCATCCGGTCGTTTAGCCATCGGGCTTTGGATGGTTTCGGTCGGGTCAAGGGCGCGCCGGAGCAAATCGTTGCCCAGGCGGTTGTGCAGAATGGCCAGTGTCTTAAAAACCGAAAGCTGTACGGCCATTTGCGGCAGTAAGCGGGGAATATAAGAACTTTCGCCCTGCTGATAAACATCCGTATATCGGGCGTAGTTTTGTTGCCAGTCGGCTTGCAGAAGTTCGATGGGGGTAGGCATATCGCAAATGTACTATGCAGGACGTAAATTGTGCAATGCAGGACGTAATCATCATTGGAGGCGGTCTCGCCGGACTGGTAAGTGCCATAGAATTAGCGCGTTCCGCCTATTTAGTGACACTGATTGAGCGGAAAATGTATCCTTATCACCGCGTTTGCGGCGAATATATTTCCAACGAAGTAAAGAGTTATCTGACCAGGCTGGGTCTGGACCTGCACCGGCTCGGTGCTGCCGATATCCGGCAGTTTGCCTTTACCTCACCGTCGGGAAAGGAACTGACGGCGCCACTTGACTTAGGCGGCTTCGGCATCAGCCGCTACCGGCTCGATTATGCATTGTATGAACTGGCGGTAAAGGCCGGTGTCACGTTTGTGCAGGGCACGTCGGTAGAAACCGTGCAGTTTGGCGACACCGGTCCGGATGGGTTGCCACTATCGTTTATCGTGTCGGCGCAGAACGGACAGCAGTGGCAGGGGCGTGTGGTAATCGGTGCGTTCGGTAAGCGCTCAAAACTTGATAAAACCCTGGGCCGTGCCTTTATGCAGCAGCCCTCGCCCTACATCGGCGTAAAATACCACGTCCGGTTCGCGGATCCGGCGGCCTATGCCCGTGACCGGATTACGCTCCATAACTTTCAGGATGGCTATTGCGGCATGTCGGCCATCGAAGACGACCGCTATTGCCTGTGTTACCTGACCACCCGCGACAATGTCCGGAAACATGGGTCGGTGGCGGCAATGGAGCAGGCGGTACTATACCGCAATCCGCACCTGAAGCGGATTTTTGCGCAGGCAGAGCACCTGTATGAGAAGCCGGAAGTGATCAATGAAGTGTCCTTTGCTCCTAAAAAAGCGGTTGAGCAGCATCTCTTTATGACCGGTGATTCGGCGGGGATGATTACTCCTCTCTGTGGCAACGGGATGGCCATGGCGATTCACGGCGCGAGGGTGGCCAGTCAGGTCATCGGGCAGCTGCTGGCGGGTAGCATCAGCCGGACCGAAGCAGAGCAGTCATACACGGTGCAATGGAACGCTCTGTTCCGTCAGCGGCTGTGGGTCGGGCGGCAGGTGCAGCGCCTGTTCGGGGATGTGTGGCTGTCGGAACTGGCGCTGTCGTTTTTCAAAACCATTCCGCCGGCCCTGCACGGCGTCATGCGGCTGACACACGGGCAGGAAATCCGGTAAGTTATCGCAGGTAATATTGACGCACGAGCTGCATGGCTTCCCGGCCGTCCTGTGCACAAACCGAACAAAAAGTGCCGATGCCGTTAACGGGGCCTTCATACTCCCAGGTAAATAGTTTAGGCAGCCGGTTTTTGTCGGCGGTTACGTTCAGGCTACTCCCGTTCGGGATCAGGTAAAGCTGGCTGCCGTTCGGAAACCGCACGGTAAAGGCAGGCATTCCTTTCACGATATCCTTGCCGAGAAATGCCAGACGGACCTCTTTGCGGTCTTTTCCGTAAGCGTAGGAAATGTCGGCCCGCTGCCCGTTCCGGACCCAGAGACTAATGTGTTCGTACTGATCCGTACCGGCTTTGTTGTAATAATAATTCGCAACTTTGGTTTGCGCTACGCTCTGTACCGCCAGCAGGCAGCCGGCGGCGAACAGCCATTTTCTGATCGGGTTCATATCTGTCGGGGATATTGTGTGGTACATGCTTTGACGCAATAGACAGGGCGGCGACAGAAAATGTTTCAGAAAACGAGCAAGTACACCCCTTCACTGCGCTCTGTAAACCCGGAAGATATGGACGCGGTTACCGGCATAGTCCGTCTCTTTGTCGATGGTCATGCCGTTGCGGAGGGCCACCTGTGCGGAGGATTCGTTGGTGAGGCTGATGATCGAAATCAGGGAGTTAGCCAGTTGCCGGTCGAAGGCAAACTGTTTACAGGCACGGGCCGCTTCGGAGGCAAATCCGCGGTGCCAGAAGGCGGGCAGGAGCGAGTAGCCGATTTCAAGCTCCTTTTGCCCATCGACGGTCTGAACTAGCAACCCGCAATGGCCGATAAGGTTGCCGGTTTGCCGGTCAATAAGTGCATTCATGCCGCCAAGCTGGTTAGCATAGCGGTAAAACTGTTTGTCGTACCACTTCCGGCATTCGGTCTCCGGACTCTCCGGTGCTGCGATCCAGTGCGCATGTGTTGCCGGATCCTGAAAGAACGGCAGCCACTGGTCAAAGTCGTCTGACCAGACGGCACGAAAGCGTATCCGTTCCGTCTCGTGTCCGTCAAGGAGGTAGGGATTGTTCATGATCATCAAAAAAAAGTCCCGTCATGACGGAGCACAACGGGACCTGATACTATTGCATTAGCGAAAAGATTAGTTGATCTTCAGGACCGCCATAAAAGCTTCCTGAGGGATCTCAACGTTACCGACCTGACGCATCCGCTTCTTACCCTTCTTCTGTTTCTCGAGGAGTTTACGCTTCCGGCTGATATCACCACCGTAACACTTCGCCAGTACGTCTTTCCGCAGGGCTTTTACCGTTTCGCGGGCGATGATTTTCTGACCGATGGCGGCCTGAATCGCAATTTCGAACTGCTGACGCGGCAGTAACTCGCGGAGTTTCTCACATAGCTTCTTGCCCCATTCATACGATTTCGACCGGTGAACGATGGCCGACAGGGCATCCACCTTGTCGCCGTTCAGCATGATGTCGAGCTTCACCATGTCTGATTCCTGATTTCCGGTAAATTCGTAATCAAGCGAGGCATAGCCGCGTGAAATGGTTTTGAGCTTATCGAAGAAGTCAAAAACAACTTCTGCCAGCGGCATTTCAAACTGGAGTTCAACGCGGTCGGCAGTCAGGTACACCTGATTTTTCAGGATGCTTCGTTTCTCCATGCACAGACCCATGATTGCGCCGACATACTCGGCCTTCGAAATGATCTGGGCTTTGATAAACGGCTCTTCGATGAAGTCAATATTGTTCGGTTCCGGCATTTCGGCAGGGGCCGATACCACCAGATTTTCTCCTTTGGTGGTCAGTACCTCAAACCGCACCGATGGCACCGTCGTGATGACCGTCATGTCGAACTCGCGTTCCAGACGCTCCTGCACGATCTCCATGTGGAGCATGCCCAGGAAGCCGCAACGGAACCCGAAACCAAGCGCTGCCGATGTTTCCGGTTCCCAGACCAGGGCTGCATCGTTGAGCTGGAGTTTTTCCATCGCTTCGCGCAGGTCTTCAAATTCGCTGGTTTCCACCGGATAGATACCGGCAAAGACCATTGGCTTAACCTCTTCGAAACCCTGAATAGCACCACTGGCCGGGGCGTCAATATGGGTAATAGTATCACCGACTTTTACTTCGCGGGCCACTTTAATGCCCGAAATCAGGTAGCCTACATCACCGCACTCAATTACGTCTTTCGGCTCTTTCTCCAGGCGCAGCGTTCCGATTTCGTCGGCAAAGTATTCCTTGCCGGTCGCCATGAACTTTACCTTATCGCCTTTGCGGATGCTGCCGTTTTTCACCCGGAAGATAACTTCGATACCACGGTACGAGTTAAACACCGAATCAAAAATCAGGGCCTGTAATTCGCCCTGCGGGTTGCCGGTCGGAGCCGGAATCCGCTCAATGATCGCGTTCAGAATTTCTTCGATGCCGATACCTTCCTTACCGCTGGCCGGAATAATGTCGTCGCGTTCGCAGCCGAGCAGGTCTTCCATTTCGTCCTTAATTTCTTCAGGACGTGCACCAGGTAAGTCGATTTTGTTCAGTACAGGGATGATAACCAGATTGTTATTCATCGCCAGATACAGGTTGGAAATCGTTTGGGCTTCGGTTCCCTGTGACGCATCGACCAGCAGCAGCGCACCTTCGCAGGCCGCAATCGAGCGCGAAACTTCATACGAGAAGTCAACGTGGCCCGGCGTATCGATTAAGTTCAGGGTATATGTTTCGCCTTTGTAGACATAGTTCATCTGGATGGCGTGGCTCTTGATAGTGATGCCCCGTTCCCGTTCCAGGTCCATATCGTCCAGCAACTGAGCCTGCATGTCGCGGTGGGAAACCGTCTTGGTAAATTCCAGAAGGCGGTCGGCCAGCGTACTTTTGCCGTGGTCAATATGGGCGATAATGCAAAAATTTCGGATGTGTTTCACGCTGTGTTAACGTAGATTCAACAGTTATGATTTTACAAAAATAGCTCTTTTTCACGGCGATGCCAACTGCATCATGATTCCGCAGAGATAACCCATGTACGTACCGACCGCATAGCCCATAATCGCCATCAGCACGCCGACGGGCGCAAGGGCCGGATGAAAGGCAGCGGCGATGATCGGCGCGGTGGCCGGACCACCGATACAGGCCTGACTGCCGACGGCCAGAAAGAAGAACGGCGCCCGCAGTAACCGGCTGACCAGCACCATAATCAGGACATGAAACGCCATCCAGACGAGCCCGACAACGATCAGTCCCGGTTGGTCGGCAATGGCCAGAATATTGGCTTTCAGGCCGATGGTGGCAATCATGATGTACAGAAACACACTGGCCAGTTTAGAGGCGCCGGCGCCTTCGT
Organism: uncultured Arsenicibacter sp.; assembly: GCF_945952095.1. Lineage (GTDB taxonomy): Bacteria > Bacteroidota > Bacteroidia > Cytophagales > Spirosomataceae > Arsenicibacter. Next base: position 6,632 of record NZ_CAMFHL010000208.1, read on the forward strand.
AGCGCCGGGCACGGGTAAACGACAGGCCGATGCCGATGGCCGTTGCCAGGCCCACAATCCAGAAAAACGGCGCATTCAGGCTGAACTGCTTCAGTGTCGGGTAGTTGGCGTCGATGTAGGGCGCTATCAGGTCGGCGGCGGCATGGGCGATGCCCGTCGCACCGAAGCCAATAGCCAGCATCACGATCAGATCGGTAAACGACGGAATCCGTTTAATGGCTTCGGCCTGATGCTCGACTTTTTGCTTTACGGCCTCAACTGCTGAGGCGTCGGCCCGCAGCCAGCGGTCAATGCGTTTCGAGTTGGCCGCGCCGTAGAGCAGCGCCGCCAGCCACAGGTTCGACACAAAAATATCGACCGTTACGAGGGCTGAGAAAAGCCGGTCGCTGGGTTGAAACACCTCTTTCAGTGCCGTCTGGTTTGCGCCGCCGCCAATCCACGTACCGGCAATGGTCGCCAGGCCGCGCCAGACCTCATCGGGGCCTTCGCCGCCCACCAGCTGCGGGGCAAGGTGCGCCAGCAGCCAGACCGCCAGCGGACCGCCCAGCATGATGCTGATCGCCGAAGCCGCAAACATCAGCACCGAAGCGCGCCCCAGCCGGCGGAAGGCGTTAAAATCAACACTGAGGGTGAACAGTACGAGACTGGCCGGCAGCAGATAACGCGACACAATCGGATAGAGGGCCGTGGTATCGCCGTTGACCAGACCGGTGGTGTTGAGCAGGGAAGGGATAAAGTAACACAGTAAGGTGGCCGGTACATACTCGTAAAAGCGTTTCCAGAAGGGTCGCTGGCTATCGGCACTGATAAACACCAGGGCCAGAATTGCCAGAAGAATGCCGAGTACTACGGCGTCGTTTGTAATCATCAGGTTGTCTGTTGCGTGTGTATTCGGTTGACGGGAAAGGGCGTTGACTCCGTAAAAATAGAGAATGCAAAGGATTTACCGGCCCCGTGCGCAACACAAAAGACAACTATAGCGTATTAGAAGACAGAACCAAACCAGCCCCGCATGAACTGAACTACTACGGACATACATTTTCTAATCTGAATTAAACCGTTCGTTTACAGAGACTCATGCGCTTAGCTACTATCCCGGCTTTTGTCAAAGCCGCTTTTCTCCCGTTGCTTATTATTGGCTGTCAGGCTGATCGCGAGGTTGAGCCCTCGGCCGATTGTCTGGTTACGTCGTCGTCGTTGTCCGGTCAGGCCATTGCTGGTGAATACATTGTTACCGTGCAGACGCCTGATACCAGTCAGGCAGGCGGACGGCAGGTAGCGGCGATGACGAAGCTGCTGACTAAATACGCCATTAACACGAATGCCAGTCTGCTGGCCAACACCACCACGCAGACAACCTATCTGGCCACCATGACCGCTGACGAATCTACTTTGCTGAAACAGGATCCGGCCGTGACGCTGGTTGAGCCCGACCGCATTATGTCGGTTTGCAGCTGTGTGGATCTGACGCTGGCATCGACCCTGACCTGGAATGTGGAGCAGACCGGCTATGGCCGTGGTGACCGGCAGACGGGTAAAACGGTCTGGGTCATTGATTCGGGTATTGACCTCGACCACCCTGATCTGAATGTAGATACCGACCGCAGCCGGTCCTTTGTTTCGGGCAGCACCACGGCCAACGACGACAACGGGCATGGTACCCATGTGGCCGGTATTATCGGGGCGCTCAACAACAATGTCGGGGTGACGGGCATAGCGTCGGGGGCCACGCTGGTGGCGCTGAAGGTACTGAATCAGCTGGGCGAAGGGCGGCTGTCGGGGATTATTCAGGCCGTAAACTATGTGTCGCAGAACGGCCTGGCCGGCGATGTAGTGAATCTGAGCCTCGGCGGCGAAACGACCTCAACCACACTGGATAATGCCATCCGGACGGCGGCCAACAGAGGGATTCTGTTTGCGATTGCGGCCGGTAACGAAAGCACGTCGGTTGAGGACCAGTCGCCGGCGCGGGTGAATCACGCCAATGTGTTTACGGTCTCGGCGGTGGATGCCAACGGCAAATTCGCTTCGTTTTCCAATTTTGGCGCATCGGTCGATGTGGCGGCCTATGGAGTCCGGATTTACTCAACCTATAAAAACGGAGCCTATACAACCTTGTCGGGTACCTCGATGGCGGCTCCGCACGTGGCCGGCCTGCTTTACATCCGTGGTGTGAACATACCGACCAAAGGGACTGCCACCGGTGATCCCGATGGCAGTCCTGACCCGATTGCGGGCGAATAACGGCTAAAAGCCATAGCCGATCTTAAAACCGGCGGTCATATTGGGTAACGTTACCTTACCGCGTTCGTAGGTTCCGAACAGGTCGCGGCTTTCATAAAACCACCGGTCACTGTCGGTCGGTACGTCCGGCTTCTGCACATTCCGGAAGCGCAGGCCGAACCCCATATAAACATCGAATATGATGTGGTCGTCGGGATTGCTGCTGAATTTGCCCTGAAAACCGAGCTTCAGGTTGCCGCCGGAAATATATTTGGTGATAGGGGTGTCAATCTGCTGATAATACGCGCAGGGGCCGCTCTGACATTCCCGGCCAATGGTATACTTCTCGCGGTTGTTTACCTGTTTGTAAAAGGCTTCGACTGCCCAATAGGCCCCTACCGGCGTGCGGTATTGTCCGCGGCGTTTCCAGTAGGTACGTAATTCGGCGCGGCTGCGCCATACTTCCCGGAAACGGTAATCCCGTTGATTGTTGTAGAGGCTGAAGTTGTTCCAGCCATAGCCAAATTCGGCCTGTACGGAGCTGCGTTGACCGAACAGGTATTCGGCCGCGAGCTGTACGGTGTTGTCCGGGTCAATAATCGCCAGCGGAGCGAGCTTGATAACCCACCGGTATTCTCCGGAAGCCGTTGAGTCAATACGCTGGGCATGTGTGTGAAAGGCCAGCATCAGGCAAATCCCCGATGCGGCTAACCGGTACAAGGATCGGATCATTCGATGGGGAGTTTGCTGAGTAAGGTAATTTCTTTCGGATTGGCGTAGCTGTACTGAAAGAGACCGTCCGGCCCCGTCACGATCAGCACTTTCTGATTCGGAATAACATCGTAGGTTCTGATTTCCTTAAACCAGGCGATTTCCTTCGCATTCAGCGGATCGGTAATGTCGAGTACCTTGAGCCCGTAATCGCCTTCCGAGACAAACAGCAGGTTGCCATCGACGCCGAGTCCGTGCGGGTTCTGCATCGGATAGCTTTTCAGCAGTTTCGGGGCTGATGGATTGGTGAAGTCGATTACATCCAGCACATTCGCCCCAACCGTCCCTCCGTTACGGCAGGCGGTTCCGCTCCGGAGGGTAGAAAAGGCCAGATTGCCCTGGGCTACTACCGGATCGCAGCTCATGATGTGCTGATAAAGAGCGAGTTTTTTAGGCGATGCCGGTTGGGTAATGTCAAAAATATAGACGCCGGTCTGCGTACCGATAAACAGGTTTTTGCCGTAGGGGAAAATCGTTTCCACACCGAACCCCAGTCCGATGTTGTTGCCTTTGACCGGGTTGGCACTGTTTGCAATGCTATAGAGTTGCAGACTGGAATTATTGACGGTGTAGAGCATGTCGCCGGCCACCGTAAACCGCGCCATGGAGCCGCCCACACCGGCCCCGGGAGAGATGGAGCCGTCTTTTGACGACTGGCAGGCCATTATTACTGCCAGCAGGCTAAGTACGTAAAGAGATTTCATACGATTAATGGTGTTTAACGGAAGCATTTCGGGTCGACTAACTCTGCTTTTTCCCAGCTAATGACAACACCTTTGGCAGGGTCGGCACACTCAAACGTGACATTTGTTTGTGGCGGATACGCTGAATACGGGAACGAATTTTCAATGCGTTTAGCGACGCGCACATTCCGGGGGTTGGCGATGTTTAATGCTACCAGATCAATGGCATTGTCGGCATACAGGATGCTGTCTTTCACCGCGATATCCCTGTTACCACGAATGGCAATAAACGAAATACGCACCGGTTTAGCCGGATCCGTATTGTCCACAACATGAATGCCTTTATCGATTTCGTTAATAAACAGGAACTTGTCCTTAATGTAGATTTTGCCCGGGGATTTCAGCGGCTGGGGCGAAAGGGTCTGGATTTGCCGGACTTCCGCATAGGACGCATAGACAGGCCGGTAGCCGGTTTTGGCCGAAAGCCGGTCGTCGGCATAGTCGTAATAACAGCCCGTGAGGGCGAGAAGACCCGCCAGCAGCCAGTGGTGTCTGTGTGGAACGTGTTTTTGCATAAGCGTTTATGTTTCTGTTCCGGATGCCGGAACGGGGTAAATGGTTGGAATGAAAGGTGAAAATAATAGTGCGGTATTTATAAAGCAACCCCGATTTTGAGCCCGCACGAAAGGCCGGGCAACCAGCCTTCCAGGTTGGGGATAAACCGCGTATACCGCAGCGCTTCCGGCACGCGGCCGTTAGCCAGCAATACCGAGGGCCCTTCTGTCTGATCAATCGTAATGTAACGGCGGCCGGCTCCGGCATAGGCATCCAGAAAGACGCGCGATAAAAACGACGTTTTCTGGTGACTCAGCGCCAGTTGCAGCCCGAGTTTAAGGTAGCCTGCCTGAGTAATGCGGTTAATTTTCTGCGAGTAATCCAGGGAGGTGATGAGGCCGCCGCTTGCCGCACTGGTGTTTTTTACGATTCCTGCATTTTTGTAGTAATACTCTGCGGCCACATAAACGCCGTTGAGCCGCCGTTTGGGTTTAAAAAACTTTTGTAAAAGCGGTATCGGCAGGTAATACCGTAGCTCGCCGCGATAGCGCCATGAGGGCTGATAGCTCCAGCCGTCACGCAGGTAATCCGCACCGAACAGGTTCAGGTCCGGAAACGGACCGGCCCAGTTGGCGGGCCCATAGGCAATTTCTCCCTGCACCGATACCGACGGAATGGTACGGAGTTCAATACCGGCCTGCCAGGCGGGGTCAATGTCAACCAGGGTGAGCGGGGCGAGCTTGAGTACGGCATAGGTAGGGCGGAGCCGGACCGGCTTCGGAGCAGGCGGAAGCGTATCGGTGTCCGGTTGTCCGTAAACCCCGTTAACATGCATCAGGAGCACCAGCAGCCCGACGAAAAACGTATACCTGAAACGCATAAAAAAGAAAGGGCTGACTGTATGTAAAGATGGATAGTAACGTGACAAACAGGGCTATCTATAGGTAATTAGCAAAAAAGTTATCTAAAGTGGGCCCGCGTTTGCCGTACAACAAAAATAAGCATAGTACGCAAATCACAAAGAACTATAACTTTGTCCATTCTCATTCTTGAACCTCTTGCATGGACACTACGACAAAACCAACACATGCCAAACCAAGCCCGGCGGAGACCCTTGCGCATAAAAACGAAGAAGCGTTACTGGGCGGCGGGCAGAAACGGATTGATGCACAACATAAAAAAGGCAAACTGACCGCCCGCGAACGCATCGCCCTGCTGGTCGACGAAGGCTCGTTTGAGGAGATCGGGAAGTTTGTCATGCACCGCACCAAAGACTTTGGATTAGACAAAGAGTACTACCTCGGCGACGGCGTAGTAACGGGCTATGGCACCGTTGACGGGCGGCTGGTGTACGTCTTTGCACAGGATTTTACGGTCTTCGGCGGGGCACTGTCGGAAACCCACGCCGAAAAAATCTGCAAAATCATGGACCTCGCCATGAAAAACGGAGCACCGGTGATCGGCCTGAACGATTCCGGCGGGGCGCGGATTCAGGAAGGCGTTCTGTCGCTGGCGGGGTATGCCGATATTTTTTACCGCAATACACTGGCGTCCGGCGTCATTCCGCAGATTTCGGCCATTATGGGACCATGTGCCGGTGGAGCCGTTTACAGCCCGGCCATCACTGACTTTATCTTCATGGTCGAAAATACTTCGTACATGTTCGTGACTGGCCCTAACGTGGTCAAAACGGTGACGCATGAAGAGGTAACGTCGGAGGAACTGGGCGGGGCCAGTACGCACAGCACCAAATCGGGCGTAACGCATTTTGCCTGCGAAAACGAACTGGCCTGTATTCAGCATATCAAAAAGCTGCTGAGCTATGTACCGCAGAACTGTGAGGATGAGGTGCCGCTGCTGCCGTATGAGCCGCAGGACGAAAGCCGCCCTGCCCTGGACAGCATCATTCCCGACAACCCGAACCAGCCGTACGACATGCGCGATGTGATTGATGCGCTGGTGGATGCCGGCAGCTTTTTTGAGGTCCATAAAAACTTTGCCGAAAACATTGTCGTGGGTTTTGCCCGCATTGCCGGCCGGAGCGTTGGCGTGATCGGTAACCAGCCTGCGGTCCTGGCGGGCGTACTTGATATTAACGCCAGTACGAAAGCCGCCCGCTTTGTGCGGTTCTGCGATTCGTTTAATGTTCCGCTGCTGGTACTCGAAGACGTTCCCGGTTTCCTGCCCGGCACGGATCAGGAATGGAACGGCATCATCACCAACGGTGCGAAACTGCTGTATGCGTTCTGCGAGGCCACGGTGCCGCGCGTCACGGTCATCACGCGCAAAGCCTATGGTGGCGCCTACGATGTGATGAACTCGAAGCATATCGGGGCAGACATGAACTATGCCTGGCCGGGTGCCGAGATTGCGGTAATGGGAGCAAGCGGGGCCGCTGAGATTATATTTAAGCGGGAAATTGCGGAAGCGGAAGACCCGCAGGCAAAACTGCAGGAAAAGGTACAGGAGTATACCGAAAAATTTGCCAATCCGTACCGGGCAGCGCATCGCGGCTACATTGATGAGGTAATTTACCCGAACGAAACACGGCAGAAACTGATCAAGGCGTTTAAAATGCTGGAAAATAAGGTGGCGACACTGCCACGTAAAAAACACGGAAATATCCCGTTGTAAACTAAACGACGCCTTCTGGTATAAACGGAAAAAGCCCGCTCAGCTGAGCGGGCTTTTTCCGTTTATACGTCTGATCCGGTTATGGTCTGACGACTTTCTTAATTGAAATCGGTACGCAGATAGCCGGCGGGCACACACAGTCGGCGTTGAGGGTAACGGTCCGGTCGGCGTAGCAGCCCAGCTGATCGTACACCCGCACGGTGTAGGTCTTCGGTGC
>NZ_CAMFHL010000209.1 GCF_945952095.1 uncultured Arsenicibacter sp.
GATAACAGGTCATAGACAAACTGATTGTCGTCGGCGAAGGTAAACTGCGACAGGTCAATTTTCGGGAACACATAGAGCGAGCCTTTCGGCTTGACGCACGAAATACCCGGAATGGCGACCATCCGCTCATACGTCAGCATAAGCTGCTTATATAACCGGCCGGTCGGCATAATCAGGTCGTTGATACTTTGATACCCGCCGAGCGCGGTCTGAATGGCGTACTGCGTCGGTACGTTGGCACACAACCGCATACTCGCCAGCAGCGTCAGCCCTTCGATATAGGATTTTGCCTTGTGTTTAGCCCCGCTCAGGATCAGCCACCCGCCCCGGAAACCGGCAGCGCGGTAGTTTTTGGAAAGCCCGCCCATGGTGATGCACAGCGTTTCGTGCACCATTTTCGAAATCGGGTAGTGAATCGCGCCGTTATACAGGATTTTGTCGTAGATCTCGTCGGAGAAGACGATGATTTTATGCTTCTCGGCGATGCGGGCAATGCCTTCGAGGATGGCTTTATCGTAGACAGCCCCCGTCGGGTTGTTGGGGTTGATGACAACGATGGCCCGCGTCCGGCTGGTAATTTTGCTTTCGATATCGGCGAGGTCGGGATTCCAGCCGGCTTCTTCGTCGCAGACGTAATGGACGGGTTTGCCCCCGCACAGGGCCACCGATGTTGTCCAGAGCGGATAATCGGGCGACGGCACGAGAACTTCGTCGCCCTCGTTGATGAGGGCCTGCATGGAGAGGATAATGAGCTCACTAACCCCGTTGCCGATAAATATGTCGTTGATGGTGATGTTGGGGATGCCCAGATTCTGGGTGTAGTGCATCACCGCTTTCCGGGCGGCAAAAAGCCCCCGCGAATCGGAGTAACCCTGCGCATTGCGGATGTTCAGAATGATGTCGTGGACGATCTCATCAGGCGCATCAAAACCAAATGGCGCAGGATTACCGATATTCAGATTTATGATTTTGTAGCCCTGACTTTCGAGTTCCAGCGAACGCTCATAGACAGGGCCACGAATGTCGTATTTCAGATTGTTTAGCCGTTGGCTTTTCAGTATTTCGTTCATGGCACCCTTGCGATATGTGCCGCAAAGCTACAAAACAAGGGGCTTCCAAAATCCTTATGCCGGAAAATAATCTAAAATAAGGTGAAAAATGGGACGTAAAAAGACTATTTTCCTGCTGAGTCAATATAATTCAGGATGTCGTTAATGTCCTGATCACTGAACTGGGGGAAAGCACTCATGGCAATTTTGCCGTATTTGTTGTAAACGCCGACGGCATAGGCATCGCCGCTGGCGACGACGGCCTGTGAGTTTTTGATCCATTTCGCGAGCCACGCATCCCCCGGCGTGCGCTGGCGAACCCCTTTCAGGCCCGGCCCAACTACTACTTCATCAGTAACGGCATGGCACTGGGCACAGTTGTTGGAAAACAGTGTTTTTCCGTGTTCCTGTTCGGCGGTCAGCGCGACGGCTTTAGGCGCGGCGGCGGGTGCTCCGCTACCACCGGCCGGTGCCGAAGCGGTAGCCGTGCCATTGTCGGCCGGCCACAAAAAGAACAGGGCAAAGGTCATGATGAGTAATAACAGGACGAGGGTCCCGAGTCCGAGGAGGGCGGCTGTCAGCGCCCGGACGTAGTCTTTCGATAGCATATGGATGTTGGTTAATTCCGCCGCAAAAAAGCGCATCGCCACCAGGTTTGCAATGATTATGATCAGAATATGGATCTCTTGTAGAGATGTACAACGGAATGATATTCCGTTGAGGAGAGGGGTGATCTTTGTAATACCTGTGCCAATCGCCCCGCCGGTTGTAGGGTGGTTGATATTTGGGGCGGTATTGGAGTAGGCGTGCTGCATCAAATCGCCGATTCAAGGAGCTGCTGAAAGTTTTAGGTTTGTAAATAAACCAACCTCCCGAAAGTTTTAAATTTTCGGGAGGTTGGTTTATTTGAAATCCGGGAAGGTTCTTTAACCCTCTGCTACTTTTTTTCGGTCGCTACGGCCGTATGGTGAGAAGCGGCAAACATCCACCTGCCGTTTTGTTTTTGGAGGGTATAAGTAAAAGCCACGAGATAACCACCAAAGGAATGAATGCCACTGGCGACAATCAAATTTCCTTCTTTAAAAAACTTGAGATTCGACACATCGCTGGTGAGACTCTTTCGCCCCTCGTTAGTTTTTACCACAGATTCCCGGTTTGAAAATAATCCTTTAGAATCCGTAAATCTAAAATCAGTTGAAAGGCGACTGTCGAAAAAACGGTGAGGATCAGCGTTGTATTCGGAGATAAATAATTGAAGTACTTTTTCGGGGTCGTCTGTATTATCTTTTTGGGCAAAACTGACCGAGCAAACACTCAACAATAGTAATGAGCAAAGGGCGATTTTGAAGGGTAAGGTTTTCATTGGAGCATTAAAGTTTGGTAAATGACTGAGGCAAAGATCAGGGATTCACCTAAACTCTAATCTCCCCAAAATTGGTAGTTTTTAAACCAACTTTTGCTCAATGGCTTTCACCACGGCTTCGGGTGCTGAGTTGACGTGTAGTTTTTCGTAAATGTGCTTGATGTGGTAATGCACCGTATGAAAACTAAGCGAACAGGCATCCGCTATCATCTTGTAGCTCAGTCCTTTTACCATACACGCCAGTACCTCACGCTCCCTGCCCGTCAGTTCTACATAGGTGGGCTGAGCCTGCACAAACTGGCTCTGAAACATCTGCATCACTTTGAGGGCAATGGCAGGCGACATGTGCGCTCCGCCTTTGTAAACGTCCTGTATGGCCTGAAGCACTTCATCCGGGTCAGGGCTTTTGAGTACGTACCCTGAAGCTCCGCCACAAACAGCCGAAAAAATACGATGATCATCTTCGAAAATTGTGTGAATCAGTACTTTAGTGTCCGGATAGGCGGTTTTTATGCGTTGCATGGCTTCAATGCCTGATAGCCCCGGCATTTGAATATCCATCAGCACGACGTCGGGGCGATGTTTGCGGATTTTGGCCACAGCTTCGTTGGCATCTTCGAAAGCACCTGCCAGATAAATTCCTTCGGTGTTGTTAAAATAAAGCGTCAGGCTTTTTCGTAACACTTTGTTGTCTTCAAAAATGACTAGACTGATCATGGGGCAGGTGAGAGGGGGCTAAATGTAAAAGTATAATGGTTAGTTCGGTACCTGTGTTTCCCGCAGAATGAACGTTCACCTCAAATCCCCCTTCCTTCGCCCGTTTTTGAAAATTTTTCAGCCCGTTTCCATCGGAGATTGTGGCAGGATCAAAGCCTTTGCCATCATCCGAGATGCGAATGCGGAACTCCCTGTTTTGTTGGTAAATCCGTACCTGTGTGTGGGTGGCTTCGCTGTGTTTGGCGATGTTGTGCATGGCTTCCTTATAGACCAGATACAGGTTGCGCCGTTGTTCCATCGAAAAGGCAGGAAGCTGACTGACAGGTACTTCATTCTCAAAAACAAAGATGATGTCATGGGGGATAAGCAGTTTAAACCCCACGGCTTTCATTTTTTCGATGAGCTTTTCGGGGGCGTCGTTGTCGGGGTTCAAGGCCCAGATGGTATCTCTGATGGTATGAATAGCCTCTTCCGAATCGTTTTTCATTTGGCCCAATACGGCTTTAAGCTCAGGTTGTTGGTTGTCCATTTTCTTCTGAACAACTTTGGCCGAGGTGGCGATGCCCGTGAGGGTAGCGCCTACTTCGTCGTGCAGGTCGCGGGCGATTTCATCACGAATTTGTAGGAGTTTATGCTGCTGATGGAGGTTTTCCTGTAATTGGGCAATGAGTTGTTTCTGGGTTTGTAATTGCTGACGACGGTACTCATTGACTCGTTCGCTCAAGATATAACCCAAAATAATCACTTCGATGACAATACCCAATACCCAGATGTTATTGTAAGGAATGAAAGGGAGCCATTCAAAATTGTTCCAGGCAAACATAGAAACAATCATGCTTACTACACTACAAACAAAGGCAATGGCATACGTAAACAGGTGTCGGATATTTTTAAAACTGACATAGATTAAGCTGATCAGCAGTAGATAAAGTACTAACAAAATACGACTGCCCCAGCTTAAACCGAGCCAGTCAAAAACGATGTTGATATAGGAAAAAGACGAACCTGTTATCTGCTGACTCAGTTGGGCAGTCCAATCGTCAATCCATATCAAGGCATTGGCCAGTAAAATAGACCAATAAAGAAAACGGGAATGGTGCCTCAGGTTCAGGAACCGAATGTGAAATAGCGACCAACTTAACTCATATACATACGTTGAGTTGAAAAACGGGATAAAACGCCAGAAAAGACACTGATTGTAATCATTAAGCAGTTGGTAGTAGTCAATGTAAAACATTAAAATACCACACATAAGCAAGGCGTACCAACCCAACAAGGCGTCACGAATACGAATAAAAAAGACCAATGTGTACAAAAACGTCAGCAGAAAAATCCCTAAAGCAATGCTCTGCCAGCGGGTTGCCTGTTGTTTTGCCGATATGACCTGACTCATGTCACCAATCCGCCAGAAATCGCCAAACGCATCCCCGTTACGTCTTACCTGCACATACACCGTCTGCGGATGGCTTCCAAGAGGAATAACAGGTGGATTTGTTAATACAATATGTGCGGAGTCGGGCACACGAAGGCCACTTCGAAGGTGAGACTGTTGGCCTGCTTCATCCTGTATAAAAACGTCAAATTGGCCATAACTCCGAAACGAGGAAATTAAAAACAGCTCTTTTTTAGTCTGATTTTTTAGTTGAAACGTCAACCATGAGGTACCGTTCTGATGGGCAAGTTGTACGACTTCTTTTCTATCAATCAACTGAAATGAATCCAGTGGGAATTTAGCAACCTGTTCGTAAGTGAGTTGGGGGGCAACATTTTTCAGGAAATAGGTATATGGCGCTACTACATTTGGCCGTTGAGCCTCTTTGATAGTCAATACTTTTTGCCCCCAAAGAGGTTTCCAGCAGCCTACGAACAGGAAAAAAAGAATGAAGCGCATTGTCCGTCAATTGGTTAAGTCAGTTGGATTTTTGTTTAATTCAATGTGGCAATATTGCTATTACTGAAATATTAATTTCCACGATAGTTCCCGCCCTCGACGAAACGTTCACCTCAAATCCACCCTCCTTCGCCCGTTTTTGAAAATTTTTCAGCCCGTTTCCATCGGAGATTGTGGCAGGATCAAAGCCTTTTCCATCGTCCGAGATGCGAATGCGGAACTCCCTGTTTTGTTGGTAAATCCGTACCTGCGAGTGGGTTGCTTCGCTGTGTTTGGCGATGTTGTGCAGGGCTTCCTTATAGACCAGATACAGGTTACGACGTTGTTCCATCGAAAAGGCAGGAAGCTGACTGACAGGGACTTCGTTCTCAAACGCAAAAACAATGTCATGGGGCATAAGCAGTTTAAAACCCGTGGCTTTCATTTTTTCGATGAGCTTTTCGGGGGCGTCGTTGTCGGGATTCAAGGCCCAGATGGTGTCCCTGATGGTATGAATGGCTTCTTCCGAATCGTTTTTCATTTGGCCCAATACGGCTTTAAGCTCAGGCTGTTGGTTGTCCATTTTCTTCTGAACAACTTTGGCCGAGGTGGCAATTCCCGTGAGGGTAGCGCCCACTTCGTCGTGCAGGTCGCGGGCGATTTCGTCGCGGATTTTTAGGAGTTTATGCTGCTGATGGAGGTTTTCCTGTAATTGAATGATGAGTTGTTTCTGGGTTTTCGCTTGTTCCTTGCGGTGTCTATTGGCACGTTCGGCAAGGATAAAGCCCAGCATGATGATTTCAATTAATGTACCGGGAACAAAGAAATTATTGTAAGGAAGGTAGGGGAGCCACGAAATAGTATAGAGCGAGAACATGCTGATAATCATGGCAATTAGGCTGATACTGAATGCAATGGCATACACCCAGACTTGCTTCAGGTTTTTGATAGCCACATAAATCAGACTCACCAACAAAAGAAACAACACGAGCAAAATAAACCCGCCCCAGTCAACTTTGAGCCACAGGAGTAGCCGAAAAAGCGGAGAAACGAAGCTTGGCTCCACCAATCGAATGAGTTGGGCAATGGCTGAATTAGCATAAAACAGCCCGTTTAAGCCTAAAATCGCCCAATACAAGCTTTTGGAATAAGCACGAAGGTTGAGAAAATAAACGTGGAAAAGCGACCAGCAAAGCTGATAAGCAAAAGCCGTATTGAAGTACTTGTTGATAGGGAGAAAACTGTAATAATCAACGTAGAAGAAAAGAATACTCAGCATCAGCAAGGCGTACCAGCCAATCAGAGAGTCTCGCAGGCGAATGGCAAAAATAAAGGCATAGATAAAGACAAGCACATAAATACCCATTGCAAAACTTTGCCAGACGGTATTGAATCGCTGGTAGGAGAGTGCTTGTTCCAAATTACCAATGTGAATAAAATCGCCGTGGGCATTTCCCGTTACGATAGAAAGATAAACAGTAGAAGGATGACTACCGATTGGAAAAACGGGGGGCTTGATTTGAATTTGCTGGTACAGGGCAGGAAGCGATTCACCCGCCTGATACGCCCTTTTTTGCCCGTTTTCGTCAATAATTATAACGTCCATCCGACGAAACCCCCGGTAGCTATGAATGAGGTAGAGGTCTTGCTTTGTCTTATTTTTTATCTCGAACCGCAGCCAGATTTTCTCGTAGAAATAACCAAATTGAACAATTTCCTGTTGGTTTAATCGCTGGAAAGAATCCAACGGAAATCGGGCAACCTGATCATACGTCAACTTGTGTGTAGCATCCCTGTAGACATACGCATAGGGCGCAACGGCATTAGGGGCAGCGGCATTCGTAATGGTCAGCACAGGCTGTGCTGCGAGTGAGAAGGGGAGCAGTAAAAGCAGGATACACAGACGCATGGAAAAGTTAGTTGACATCCTGTAGGTAAGTTGCAAATCTATAGCCTCTTTGTCAAGGCGCCTATCCCGGGCTCGGTAAAACCTGCGGACTTAACTGCAAAGGGGTTTCTATCTGTCCGTAGGTATCACGTTCGGCCCGCAGATCACTGTCAATTCCGGACATATCGGGCTTGCTGCCTCTTTCCGATTCCCGGTGTTTCCCCGGCGGCTGCATATAGTCGGCCCGCCTTACCGACTGCCCGTTGGCCGTTAAAGTACGGTGGACAAAATCGGCGTTACCTGCAAAAAGGCATAAGGGTAAAAGTAACGGGTAGAAGGCCTGCATAGTGGAGTCATCTTTATCAATGCCCCAAAATTGGGTGATTACGAAGTCAGGTACCATCCCCAATTTTAGTAGTCTTTTGTGTCTTTTTCCCGCTTACGCTCCGCAAGCGATAACAGAAGGTTAATGTTTATAAATACATTAGGGTATATTGATTTTAACCCCTACAATAGGGATAAGCCGCCGTTGGATATATACATAGCTTTGTGCCAAACCAAATTGACTTGGTTGAAATGTTTGTGATATCGGAAGAGGGGAGGGTACTTGATTTAACGTAGTCTGATCAGTTGTTTCGGAGGCATCCAAAATAACTCATAGGGTGAGCGTACATTATCTGCACCAGTTGACGCCTCTGGCCCGAAGGCTGGCTTGTTACAGAACAATCTACGGGTGGGAGTAGGCTAACGCTACAGGCGATTGTGGATAAAAAGCATATGGACCTCACTGTCATCGCTTACAAGTTGCGGACGATACAGTGACAACAAAAACTATTTCACCCGTTCATTTTCACCGGCCACAGGTCCGCAATACCTGTCAACATACCACCATGATTCATTCGTACACCAAATCGAGTGTTGCCCTTATGCTCGGGCTGTTCGTCTTCACCGCATCCTGTAGTAAAAAGAGAGAAGACGTTGCCCCCGCCGAAACCAGCTGCACCCCTGCCGAATTCACCCATTCGCTGGATGGTAAGCCAAAAGGGTCTGTTAAGCTGACCACTACCGCCGGCCTCATTACCGGCATTACCTATACCGACGCCGTCACCAACTGGAAAGCGGCCATCCGCAATGAGAACGGGCTGCCCGTAGCCATGGATGGTCTCGACGATACCGGCAAGGTAGACGACAAAGACGCCGTTACCTTTCAGTACGACAGTCAGAAACGGCTCACCACGTTTGCGGTGTATTACACCTACGATGGAGTCCGCCAGGCCATCAGGAAAATCAGCCTGAGCTATACCACAAGCGGGCAGGTGGCCAAAATCACCGATCAGAGTTTCGGCTCGTCGGATGAGCTCACGCCCGCCTTCGATGCCAACGGCGATTTAACCAAAATCACGATTCCGGACGGCAAAACAACGGCGGTCTTTCTTGAATCGGCCTACGAGACCACGCAGCCCAACCCGGTCGGGGGGCTTCCGGTGGGCCTGCGGCTGCTGATCAATTATTTCGGCAGCTATGCCTACTACAACACCGAAACCAATTACGACCTGCTGCTGAGTAAACACCGGCTCAAAAGCCGCACCTACCCGATGTTTGATGCCACGGAGAGCTTTACCTACCCTAACGGCAACGCCGCCTTCAGCACCGTCATCAAGGAATCGGGGAAGCAGATCGCGGCCAATACATTCACCGTCAACACCGTCTGTAAATAGCGTCCGGAGCTTCCCGGCAAACCACTGTTTTTACCCGCATAACCACTAACACACACAATGCGCTATCATTACCTGCCAACCGTTTGTCTGCTGAGTCTGAGTCTTGTTGCCCGCGCCCAGCAAAAGCCACAACTCAATTACACCGTTGATTCGGTGGCGATCTACACCCTCACGGCCGATGCCCTCGACCCAAGCCGCGAGATATGGCTCCAGAAAGGCTACGTTTCCCACATCGGTGTCGGTCCGGAAGGCGATGTCAGTGTCGGGGTGTTCCGGCAGCACAACATCTACCTCAACGGGGACAAAGCCGCCCGCATCCGCAGCGGGCTCAACACCCTCCCCGCCCTGCTGCGCACCACCTTCCGCAACGGGCAGCTCGTGCGCGAGGGGGCCGGTGCCCCGCAGGAGGCGTTTATCAGCCTGACCAGCGGCCTGGCCAACCCCTTCACCTACCGCGCCAGTCAGGTCAGCAGCCTGGTCGGCGGCGTACAGGCCAAAACCGTCCTGGCCGACAATCAGCAGGGGGCCACCCCGCTCGGCGAGCTGCTCACCAACGATCCGAAGGCCATCGGCTATCGCGGCGACCGCTACATCCGCCGTCGTTTTGCCGCCATCGGCCCGGATCTGGTCATCGACTACCAGCCCTATCAGTTTGTGCCCTTTTCGGCCCGCTACCTTCCGCAGGGTGACCCCACGATGCGTAAGCTTCCGCTGGTGCAGGGCGATAAAAACACGGTGCTGCTCAACACCCGCTACCCGCAGCAGGGGCGGCTGTCGTATTTTCACATCAAGGACCGGTCCATCAATACCATTGACACCCTGGGCACCATCATCAGTCGGGTCCGGAAGACCGATGACCTGAAGGTCGCCGAGGGTATGATTCTGCTCCGGAAAACGGAGGTGTACAGCCGTGGGCTTAGCGGCGTACAGACGCCCGATCAGCTCAATCCGGTGGTGGCCACCGACTGGCTTTTCGGGCCGGAAAAGCTAAAAACCATTGATCCGGTATTCCGCGTTGTCCGCACGGATACGGACGGTAAAATCGTATTTGACCACACGGTTACGTTTTCCTATCCGGAGTTCGGCTACACCCAGTCTGAAGTACTGTCGGATGAAGGGGGCTGTTTTGTGCATGTTATTCTGGGGAAAGGGTTATTAAAATATCAGTCGGCCTATGCCTACATGACACCGAAGGGTGTGGCCTGGCAGCACATCTGGGACAAGAAAACGCCGGAGCAGGTCATTACCATTCACGACGGCAACGGCCCGGTGCTGGCCCTGGACAACAACCGGCAGGTAGTCAGTCAGCCCGACGGGCGGGTGCTGCTCATCAGTCAGAAAGGCAGCGGGTTCGGGGTGCTGTCGTTCACACCGGCCGGTTTGATGGAGCGCTATTTTTCGGTCGGCGGTCACCCCATGACCGACGGCACCCCCGGCATGACCCCGCTGCTGCACGTGATGCCGCTGCCCGACAGCAAACTGCTGCTGCTGGCCGAGTACAGCCGTAACTCCCGCGGGGCACAGTTTGTACCTTACACAACGGTGGATATGGCGCTACAGGAAGGGCTGTTACCGCTGCCGGAAGCCGCTCCGGGACAGAAAACCCTGTTTGCCAACGCTACCACCGGTCCGCTGTCGTTTCCGATGACAGATTCGGCCACGCCGCTGATGAATGATCCCGTGAAGGGGGCGCGAGTGGCGCTTGGTATGCTGAAAGGCAAATCGCTGAAAGAGGCGGTGACCGATGTCGGCAGCGGGGGCAGTACGGGTGCTGACGGCCGGACGGCCAAATACCAGATGCCGACGGAAAACGAGACCTACAATGCCTCACCGGTAGTGTATGTGCTGGATATTGCCGCCGGTACGGCTGCGGCCCTTGACCTGAACCGGTACGGCTACAGCCTGCCCAATCAGCCGACGTTTTTTATGCATGCCGACCGGAAAACGCTTTATGTCCCGCTGCGGACGCCGATGAAGCCAACCGAATTTCCGCGGTCGGCCCGCTATCCGCAGGCGGTGTTTCTCAAACTTGTTACGCTTAGCTGGTAATAATACGCCGTCCTCCTTCGATTGGTTTCAGAGGAGGACGGCGTATTATTACGAATAGGTAGCAGCCTTCAGGCAGCCAGGGCGCCGGTTTTAATTACACCCGGTTCCTGTAATCGTAAAGGTAACGACGTCAGTTAGCCGGTCGTGCATTGTTGGTGGCGGTTGTCATGGTGAAGGTTCCGGCCGCCTGTACCGGTAATAGTTGCCTGTACTACCGGCATGCAGTACCCGATAGTACATACGTCCGGGTATCTGACGAGCGTTCGCCGCAGCTGTCAGTGTAGGAGACTTTAAAGGTGTACGTGCCGGGCTGGGTTACATTCAGCCCGTTGACCGTATAGTTACCCGCCTTCCGGTATACTCCTGAATAGACGTATCCGCCAGGACCTGTCAGTTGCAGCAGATTTCCATATCCTGACCCTATCAACATGACTGAGCAATTACCTGACCATAATGCACCTGATTGTGTTATCGATGTACCTGCTGCCTGTACAAATGGCGGACAGCTTACGGTGACCGTTGCCGAAGCGCTTCCACTACAGTCATTTTTGCTTCCAGTAACAGAATAGAGAGTTGTCTGATCTGGACTTACGGAAATGATATTACCCGTTGCCTGTGTACTCCATATATAGCTGTCAGCTCCCGATGCAGTTAGTAAGATCGACTCCCCTTTATTAATGAACGGAGATGGCGGTGAAATACTAACTGTTGTTGAATTAACCGTCAATGAAAATCCGGTGCTGGTTACACTAGTACATACACCAGTTATTACTAACGTATATCTACCTTCGTCTGTCGGCTGTACCGGTGAAAAAATCAGAGGCGTTAAGGTTGCGGTGGAACTTCCAAATGGATTGCCATTCCTGTACCATTGATAACCGGTTGCTGTTCCTGTCACGCTGGGAACGACAGATACCGTCGCTCCCGCACACACTACTGACGATGAAGCTGGCTGCATGGTAATGTCAAGCGGTGAATTAACCGTCAGCGAAAACGGACTGCTTGTCAGGCTACTGCAGCCCGAAGTGCTTACTTCAAGCTTATATGTACCCGAATTTGCGGCTGTAACAGTTGGCAGGCTCAGCGTAGCAGTGGTCTGTCCGTCTACAGGGCTATCATCTTTATACCATTGATAGCCTGACGCATCACCCGTTACAGAAGCTGCTGCACTTATAGTAACTCCGGCACAAACGACAGAGGCTGCTACAGGCTGAACCGTTATACCGGTATTTAAAACCGTAACGCTAACGGTTGAGGTGATTGTGGAACTTGATGCTGTGGTGGCAACAACAGTAAATGTATATTCGCCTGTCAGGGTTGGACTGACTGCTGCCGTTACCTGGCTGGTATTTGTTGCACTCAATGTAAAACCCTCCGGAGCAGACCATGCATATTGGTAGCTTGCAGCTGCATCCGGCGGAACGGCTGTCAGCGAAACAATACTGCCTGCACAAACTGTTGGGGTGCCAGTAACCACAGTAAGGTCAACCTTTGTTCCGATTAGTTCAAACGGTAAATCAATGTTTACATCGGGTGCAGAGTCAGGATTACCAAGGTCCTGCAAATCGGCCGTCCAACTAGTCACGTTATATTGCTTTGATTGCGCACCGGGACGGGTTCTTGCACCCGGAATAGTTATTGACGGAGAGAAATGAAGTCCATTTGCGTCATCTGTACTTGACCATACCAGCCAGTAAGTCCCTGCCGTAAGGGTTGCTGATAATATCCCTGTATTTTTCCAGATAAGTCTTGCTGTGTTTGGAGTCGCAGGAAATGGTACTGTCGAGGATTGTATCCGGTATACTTTTGAATCAACAGTAGACTGTAATACATCTGTATCCATATCACCCGAAATGATATGTGAAGCTGATAATGAGGGATCACCATCCCAAAGCTGTAAATAGAGCTTTACAAATGGAGAAGGTGTAGCAGGCGAGGATGTTTTATAGGCAAAAACTGAAGCACTGGTAATGATCCACTTCTCACCGGCAGGCACAATAAAATCATCTGTCAGCCATATTTTAGTTGAAGGAAGTATAGTGGAAACACTAAACCCTATAAAACCATTTGATTCTGCTGTATTACCCTCATCATTCTGCAATTCACTCCATTGATAACCCGCTGGTGCATTGACATTACTTTTACTTACAGTCCCCGTAGCAAAGGGTCCGTTCGAATAAAGCTGGGCGTTTGCAGTGACTACAAGCAATAAACATATACACAGAAAAAGTAAAGTTTTTTTTATCATATAACAGGTGATTTGTGCAATTAACAATATAGATTATTTTACAAGTATACGTTTTTTCGAGACAAAGATTAATACACTAAAAGAATCCGCTATAGTGTACTAATCCGGTCCGAAAGCTGACTTGTGGTAACGTAATTTACCATAACACCTGTAATGGTATTCTGCCAATCAGTTATCCCCGTACTGCCGGATAATGGCTAGAATGGCAGCACCGAGCTGTTTGGTTTTGGTTTTGCCCATGCCCTTAATTTTCAGTAATTCGGCGGGTGATCCGGGCCGGACGCGTACCAGTTCAAGGATCGTTTTTTGGGGCAGGACCATGTAGCCGGTTGTGTTGTGCTCGCCGGCGAGGTCGTCGCGCCATTTCATCAGTGCCCCGTACAGACCCTTGCCGATGGTGTCGCCTTTGCGGGTTTTTGTTCCTTCCTCCTGTTGCTTGCGGGCGGGCCGGAAATCGAGTTCGGCATGGTTACGGGCTTCCAGATAGGCCAGGGCCGAAAACTGTTTCTGGCAGACGGCAAAACACGATAGTTTGGTAAACAGCTCTTTTTCCAGTTCGTCGAGGCGTTCGTGGAGGCTGTCGCGCAGCTGTTTGTTGTCGCAATCGGTCGGGGCGTCGTGCAGAAACGGGTTCAATTCGTTTTTAATAAGCTCCTGAAAGTAAGCTCCGGCCTTTTTGATCCGGTCCTGTAGCCCTTCGTTTTCTTCCGGCAGTTCGGGGGCCGAAAAGTAAGTGGTTAACTGATGCTGAAACCGGCGGCCGATGTCCCGCGCTTTATCACGGATCAGATC
>NZ_CAMFHL010000210.1 GCF_945952095.1 uncultured Arsenicibacter sp.
CGTGGGCTCGGAGATGTGTATAAGAGACAGGGACCCCCGTTACGTTTGGCGGCGGAATAACGATGGTATACGGCTCCCGTTCGTCGGGAGTTGATTTGAAAAACTGATTATCCAGCCAATACTGGTACCACTTTTCCTCAATGTCTCTGGGATTATATGTTTTCGAAACCATGCAGCTTGAAATTTGTACCGATGTCCGGAAAATGTGCGGGAACAAACACGTAACGGTTCCCGGACGGATTTGTCGCGGACAAAAACAATTCTACAAAAATAAAGCCCTCCGGGAAATAAACCGGTGCTAATAAGAATTCTCTTGATTAATAAGGAGTTTAATCCGTAGTTTTTTGAAAAATCTTTCTCTCGTCAAAAAGATTTCGTATCTTTGCGGCCTTATTAGCGGAAGACTGTGGTGAACGAGTTGCGCAAATACGACATCCATATTATCGGGCTGGAAGAAAAACGGTACGAGTATGACTTTGAATCGGGCGATACCTTCTGGGAAGCGCTTGAGCAGGAGTTGGTTACGAAGGGTACTGTGCATACGCATCTGACACTTGATAAATCGTCGACAATGATCCGGCTGGATTTTCATATCCGGGGAACTGTCGAGCAAACCTGTGATCGCAGTCTGGATCTGTATGATGAGCCAATTGATGTGCAGCACCTGTTGCTGCTGAAGTTCTCGGATCATAACGAAGAGCTGACAGATGAGATTGAGCTGATTGAGCGGAACACAGCTACGATTAATGTGGCCCGGTACATTTTCGAATTCATCGGTATTTCACTGCCCATGAAGCGGCTTCATCCCCGCTTTCGGGATGAGGAGGAAAACGACGATGACCCGGAAAGCGACGTGAAGTTAATTTATCGTTCGGATGCGGACGAGACCGTAGATGAAGACCAGCCACCGGTTGATCCGCGCTGGGAAGCACTCCGGAAACTTAATAATAATTAAACGGTATAGTTGTACTGTTTTTCAGAAAGCAGAAAACTATACGACTATACAACTACAAAACTTAGATAACTAAACAAAGCAATGGCACATCCCAAACGACGTCATTCCAGCACTCGTCGCGATAAGCGGAGAACTCATTATAAGGCAACAGCCGTAACGCTGTCAACTGACGCAACAACAGGCGAAGTACATGAGCGCCACCATGCCCACGTATACGAGGGTAACCTGTATTACAAAGGCAAAATGATCATCGAGAACTACGCTCCTGCAGCTTAATAGTTCTGAGATTCATGTAAAAACAAGGCGGTTGATACTGGATGCTGGCCACCGGATGTAAGATGACGAAGATTTTCTCCCCGTCTCACATTCAGTGTTCAGCATCTTTCTTGTATAGGGTGTATGGTCGGGTTTTGCTGTTGTCAAACCAAAAGATGACGGTAAAAGCTTTTTTATTGTTCCTGACCTACTAATTTTATGCGATTATTCGTAGCCTTTAACAAACGTGCCGTCCGGCACGACGCAAAAAGTCAATGAAAATTGCCATAGATGCAATGGGCGGCGATTTCGCTCCTGATGCTATTGTCGAAGGGGTGGCCATGGCCGCTAAATCCGGGCTTCCGGAAGGAGTAACGCTTGTACTGATCGGAAATCAGCCGGTAATTGAGCCGTTGCTGGTGAAATACGAAACGCCGGCAAACAGCCCGATTGAGGTTGTGCATGCAGACGAGGTTATCGGAATGGGTGAACACCCGACCAAAGCGCTTTCTCAGAAGCCCAATTCCAGTATCGGAATTGGGTTTAAGCTTTTAAAGGAAAAGCAGGTGCAGGCTTTCTGCAGCGCCGGTAACACCGGAGCCATGCACGTAGGTGCCCTGTTTAGTGTGAAAGCAATCGAAGGCGTTATGCGCCCTTGTATTGCCGGATTTGTTCCTCAGCTGGCCGGCGGCTATGCCGTTATGCTCGACATCGGGGCAAATGCCGATTGTAAACCGGAAGTGCTGGCGCAGTTTGGTGAATTAGGCTCTATCTATGCCCAGTACACCTTCCAGCTTGACAGTCCGCGGGTAGCGTTAATGAACATCGGCGAAGAAGAGCAGAAGGGATCGCTTATCGCACAGGCTGCTCATCAGTTGCTGAAAGAAAACCGCCGGATCAACTTTATCGGTAATATTGAAGGGAAAGATATGTTTACCAACAAGGCCGATGTCATCGTGACAGACGGTTTTACCGGAAACGCACTCTTCAAGCTCGGTGAATCTTTTTATAATGTAGCCAGAACGCGGCAGATTCATGATGATTTTATTGCCAAAACCAACTATGAGTCGGTTGGAGGCAGCCCGATTGTGGGGGTCAACGGCAACGTAATCATCGCACACGGGATCTCGTCTTCGCTGGCTATCAAAAATATGATTAATCTGGCGATCCGGCAGGTGGAGTCGGATGCCTATACTAAAATAGCACAGGCGTTAAGTTAGTGATGAAGGTTTGTCCGGTAAGTTGGAAATGCAGCAGGCAAGTGGCCGTATATCAGCCGGTTGTCGGTGTTTCTATATATACTGAAAACGTAAAACCTGACTTTCTTCTGTTTGATAGTACCCTCCCGAGCCTATGATGACGAGTAAAGCGGCCATTACCGGAGTACATGGTTACGTACCTGATTATGTATTAACCAATGCGGAGTTAGAACGCATGGTGGATACAAACGATGAATGGATTACCTCCCGCACAGGTATTAAAGAACGCCACATTCTAAAAGGCGAAGGGCTCGGCACTTCCCACATGGCGGTGAAAGCCGTTGAGGGGTTGCTGGCCAAAACCAATACCAAACCGTCGGAGATTGATCTGCTTATCTGTGCGACAACAACGCCTGATTTTGTTTTCCCGGCCACGGCAAACCTGATCTGCGACATGACCGGTATCCGGAATATCGGCAGCTTCGATATTCAGGCCGCCTGTTCAGGCTTTGTGTATGCCCTGACTATTGGCAGCCAGTTTATTGAAACGGGGAAATACAAAAAAATCATCGTTGTAGGCGCCGACAAAATGTCGTCAATCGTTGATTATACTGACCGGACCACCTGTGTTCTGTTCGGCGATGGGGCAGGGGCGGTTATGCTCGAGCCAACCACCGAAGAATTTGGCATCCGCGATTCGATTATCCGGTCGGACGGGGTTGGTCAGCATCATTTATTTCAGAAGGCAGGCGGGAGCCGCTATCCGCCTACGCACGAAACTGTTGACAAACGGTGGCACTATGCCTATCAGGACGGCCCGTCTGTTTTCAAATTTGCCGTGAAAAACATGGCAGACGTATCGGCCGAAATCATGGAAAAGAATGGCCTTAAGGGGGATGATGTTGCGTGGCTGGTGCCGCATCAGGCAAACAAACGCATCATCGACGCTACGGCCAACCGCATGAACATCGGCCCTGAAAAAGTAATGCTCAATATTCATAAATACGGTAATACTACCGCAGCCACCATTCCGCTCTGCCTGTTCGATTATGAATCGCAGCTTAAGAAAGGTGACAACCTCATTCTGGCCGCGTTTGGCGGCGGGTTTACCTGGGGTGCCGTTTATGTCAAATGGGCCTATTAACTGATTACAGATACGCAGCAAACACTTCTGCTGCGTTCTCTGAAATCGTCAAACGAAAACCGAAAATCGTAAACAAGTTTTATGGCAACGACCGCAGACATCCGTAATGGATTGGTTCTCAACTACAACCACGATCTTTTCCAAATTACTGAATTCCAGCACGTAAAACCTGGTAAAGGTGCCGCTTTCGTACGGACAAAACTGAAAAGCCTTACTACCGGACGTGTTATTGATAACACCTTCAACTCTGGCGCAACGATTTATCCGGTTCGGGTTGAGCGTCGGAAGTTTCAGTACCTCTATAAGGATGAGGCCGGTTTTAACTTCATGGACCAGGAGTCGTTCGATCAGATTAATATCGACGAGAAAATGGTGACCGGTGCTGACCTGCTGAAAGAAGGTCAGGAAGTTGAGATTCTGGTTAATGCCGAAACGGAGGTTCCGCTTACCTGCGAACTGCCGCCTTTCGTTGAACTGGAGGTTACCTACGCAGAACCAGGCATTAAAGGGGATACGGCTAACAGCCCTAAAAAGCGGGTTGAAGTAGAAAGCGGCGCAACGATCAACGTTCCTCTGTTTATCGAACAAGGTGATAAAATCCGGGTTGATACCCGTACATACGATTACGTTGAACGTGTAAAATAGGGGATAGCCGGTTTTTGATTGACGGCAATTACATAAATTGCTAACCTTTTAAACTTCAGCCCCCTAACCCCTGAAACTCATGGATACGAAAGACATTCAGAAATTAATTGACTTTATCTCACAGTCGGGTCTTGATGAAGTAAACATCGAGACAAACGACCTGAAAATCAGTGTTAAGCGTTATAGCGGTGTTGTAGCCGCACCGGCACCCGTAGCTGCGCCGGCTCCGGTAGCCGCAGCGCCCGTAGCGGCAGCCCCTGTCGCAGCAGCTCCGGCGGCAGCGCCTGCACCCAAAGCGGACACGTCAAACTACCTGACCATCAAATCGCCGATGATCGGTACGTTCTACCGCTCAGGCAGTCCGGACAACCCTTCATTTGTAGAAGTTGGTGATGAAATCAAAACCGGAAAAGTGGTTTGTATCATCGAAGCCATGAAACTGTTCAACGAAATCGAATCTGAAATCTCAGGTCGTATCGTAAAAGTGCTGGTCGAAAACGCTACGCCTGTAGAATACGATCAACCATTGTTTCTTGTTGAACCTATCTAATTAGTGAAAGAGCAAAAGAGTGAAAGAGCGACCCCTTTCACTCTTTTGCTCTTTCACTCTTTCGCTCTTTATGTTCAAGAAAATATTAATTGCCAACCGGGGCGAGATTGCACTGCGGATTATCCGGACGTGCCGTGAGATGGGCATTAAAACGGTAGCTGTATATTCAACCGCTGACCGGGACAGCCTGCACGTACGTTTTGCCGACGAGGCCGTTTGTATCGGTCCGCCTGTCAGCAAGCAATCGTATCTGAATATACCAAACATCATTTCTGCGGCCGAAGTGACGGGTGCTGATGCCATTCACCCCGGCTACGGCTTCCTGTCTGAAAACGCGGAGTTTTCGCAGATTTGTGCCGACTACGGCATTAAGTTCATTGGTGCAACAGCCGAGCAGATTAACGCCATGGGCGATAAAGCAACGGCTAAAGCAACGATGAAAACGGCGGGTGTACCGGTTATTCCCGGTTCAGAGGGCCTGCTTGAGTCTGTAGAAGAAGGAAAGCGTCTGGCAGTCGGTATGGGATATCCGGTGATCATCAAGGCAACTGCCGGTGGTGGTGGCCGTGGTATGCGGATTATCAAAACCGAAGCAGATTTCGAGAAAGCATGGAACGATGCACGGGTAGAAGCCGGTGCCGCGTTCGGCAATGACGGCCTCTATCTGGAGAAATTCGTGGAGGAGCCCCGTCACATTGAGATCCAGATCGTTGGTGATCAGTATGGTAAGGTATGTCACTTGTCAGAGCGTGATTGCTCGATTCAGCGCCGCCACCAGAAACTGGTTGAAGAAACGCCGTCGCCGATTATCTCGCCGGAGCTTCGTGAAGAAATGGGTCAGGCTGCCATCGCCGGTGCGCAGGCAATCGGGTACGAAGGTGCCGGAACCATTGAGTTTCTTGTCGACAAGCACGGCAAGTTTTACTTCATGGAGATGAACACCCGGATTCAGGTAGAACACCCGATTACGGAAGAAGTGACTGATTTTGACCTGATTAAAGAGCAGATCAAAGTTGCTGCCGGTGTACCGATTTCTGGCCGGAACTATACGCCGAAACTGTATGCGATGGAATGCCGGATTAATGCCGAAGATCCGGCAAACGGATTCCGTCCGTCGCCGGGCAAAATCACCAACCTGCACATGCCGGGTGGTCACGGTGTACGGGTAGACAGCCACGTGTACGCAGGCTATACCATTCCGCCGAACTATGACTCGATGATTGCCAAGCTGATTGTTTCGGGCCAGTCGCGTGAAGAAGTGATTACGCGGATGAAGCGGGCATTGCAGGAGTTTGTGATCGAAGGCATCAAAACAACGATTCCGTTCCATATCAGACTTATGGACGATCCGGGCTTCCAGTCGGGTCAATTCACGACTGCGTTCCTAGAGACATTCGACTTCTCGAAGTTATAATACCCGTTACGGGGACAGGAAAGCCGGTACCTGCTCAGGGTATCGGCTTTTTTTATGGTTAATTCTGCCGTTGTGCGAGCTGACGAAGCAAAAACGTAGTGTGTTCCCATAAGGGTAAATCTGCATCCAGTTGCTCTGTTGTTGTCCCGAGCAGTGCCATCATTTTTTCCAGCCGCGCTTCGAGCATGATCAGGCGGTCGTTGGTGCGGGTCAGGTGGGCATTATATTCGTCTTGCCAGCGCATAAATTCAGCACAGCGAAGCTCCAGTCGTTCGATACGTTCTTTGTCGGTCATGGTTATATGAGGCTTGGCTTACAATATAGCGATTTCTCCTAATTTGCCGAACACCCCCCGTTTTTTTCTACCTTTGCAGGTATCGTCCCTAAATCAGGACAGAAGTATGACGCATCAATTACATTTAAGGAAGCCTCTGGCGTTTTTTGACCTGGAAACGACCGGCATTAATATTGCAAAGGATCGGATTATTGAGTTGTGTTTTATTAAGGCAATGCCTAACGGCGAGGTCATTGTCAAAAGCCAGCGTGTTCATCCCGGTATGCCGATTCCGCTTGAATCGAGCCTGATTCACGGAATTTATGATGATGATGTAAAAGATGCCCCGCCATTTAAGTCAGTCGCCCGGACACTGGCACAGTTCATTGATGGCTGTGATCTGGCTGGTTTTAACATCAACCGGTTTGATGTGCCGATGCTGGTCGAAGAGTTTCTGCGCGCCAATATCGATTTTGACATGAAAAACCGGCGTCTGGTCGATGCCCAGCGCATTTTCCACCTCATGGAGCCGCGGAACCTGTCGGCCGCCTACCGCTACTATTGTGGCAAGGAGTTGCTGAATGCCCACAGCGCCGAAGCCGATACAATGGCTACCCTGGAAGTACTGAACGCACAGGTACAGAGATACGAAGGACTGGCAACGAAAGACGAAGCCGGCCGCGAAGTGACATTTACCAACGATGTTGATTTCCTGCACAATCTGGCCGCCAATAATTTTGTTGATCTGGCCGGCCGGATGATTTATAACGATAAAGGGGTGGAAGTCTTTAACTTCGGCAAGCACAAAGGCGTTGCTGTCCTGGACGTGCTGAAGAAGGAGCCATCGTTTTACGACTGGATCCTGAAAGGAGAATTTCCGCTCGACACCAAGCGCCGCCTGACCGAAATCCGGTTGCGGATGTTTTCGAAGAAGTGAGGCCAGAAGCATTGTTAACTCCCCAAGGGTTTCAAACCCTTGGGGAGTTGCCTTTTAGAGCCGTTGCATAAGCTTAACGACCATTTCGTTTTTCCAGCTCATGTAATCACCGGCAGCAATATGCGCACGGGCCTGCCGGACCAGCCACAGATAGAAGGTCAGATTGTGGATACTGGCAATCTGCGCCGCCAGCAGCTCCTCAGCCTTGATCAGGTGACGCAGATACGCCTTTGTATAAAACTGGCTGGCATATCCCTCCAGACCCGGATCAACCGGACTGAAATCTCGGCTCCATTTTTCGTTTTTGATGTTGATCACGCCTTCCGTGGTAAACAGAATGCCGTGGCGGGCATTGCGGGTCGGCATCACACAATCGAACATATCGACACCCAGCGCAATGGCTTCCAGAATATTGGCCGGTGTACCGACGCCCATCAGATAGCGCGGCTTGTCGGCCGGCAAAATCTCGTTAACCAGCGCAATGGTTTCATACATCTCTTCCGCCGGTTCACCTACGGCAAGGCCACCGATGGCATTGCCGGTCCGCTCTTTCGACGCAATTACCTCGGCCGACTGCTTCCGCAGGTCAGGGTACGTACTGCCCTGCACAATCGGAAACAGAAACTGCAGGTAGCCGTAGTGACCCTCAGTACTGTCGAAGCGGTCAATGCAGCGGTCGAGCCAGCGATGGGTCATTTCCATCGACCGGCGGGCATAGGTGTACTCGCAGGGATAGGGCGTACATTCATCAAAAGCCATGATAATGTCGGCGCCGATAGTCCGCTGAATGTCCATGACACCCTCTGGCGTAAACTGGTGCTTCGACCCGTCAATATGCGATTTGAACGTGACGCCCTCCTCCTGAATTTTGCGGGTATTGGACAGCGAATAGACCTGATAGCCACCGCTGTCGGTCAGAATCGGGTGATTCCAGCCGTTGAAGCGGTGCAGTCCACCGGCCTTGCTCAGCACATCGAGCCCCGGACGGAGATACAGGTGATAGGTATTTCCCAGAATAATTTCAGCCTTAATGTCCTGTTCCAGTTCGCGCTGATGAACGGCTTTAACCGTTCCCGCCGTTCCGACAGGCATAAAAATAGGTGTTTGAACAGGGCCGTGGTCCGTTGTCAGAACGCCGGTTCGGGCTTTTGACTGCGGATCATTGGCTGTTATCGAAAACGTCATAGGTCTCACTGTTAATCGGGGGGCAAAGTTACGGATTTACAGAGTTTTCCGGTACGAAGGCGTATATTTGCGACCACTTTGGCCAACAGGCCATAATCCGTTTACTGTTGCTGCATATTGATCAAATTTTACAAGATCGTTGATACTGACCATTCTGCTTAGTTGTTGGCTGTTAGCGCTTTTCGCTCAGCTCGTTTACATTTTTTTTGTGTATGCCCGTACTGCATGGTACGAGGAGGAACCGACAGATCAACCCAAAGGCCGGCCTGCCGTGACGGTGGTGGTGGTCGCCCGGAACGAACAGGAAAACCTGAAAGAACTGTTGCCTATTCTGGACACACAGGACTATCCGGCGTATGAGGTACTGGTGATGGACGACCGCTCGTATGACGGCACCCATGACTACCTGCAGGAGGAAGCCGAAGCATTTCAGCATGTCCGGTTTATCCGCATTGAAAACACACCGGAGCACGTGACGCCGAAAAAGTACGCCCTGACCATTGCGTTGAAAAAGGCTCTGCATCCGGTTGTGTTGCTGACCGACGCTGACTGCCGGCCCGAAGGAGCGAACTGGATTTCGGGGATGGTCGGCCGTTGGCGATCATCGCAGCAAAGCATTGTGCTGGGCTTTTCGCCGTATTTCCGCCGGTCGGGCTTCCTGAATTTCCTGATCCGCAGCGAAACGCTTTTTACGGCTGTACAGTACCTGTCGCTGGCCTTAGCGGGGCGGCCGTACATGGGCGTTGGCCGGAATTTAATGTACCGCCGGCAACTGTTTTTCGACAACCGTGGTTTTTATACGCACCTGAGCGTTATGGGCGGCGACGATGACCTGCTGATGAACGAGGTGGCTAATGGCGATAATACGGTGGTTTCGCTGGATCCCGATACCTTTGTATGGTCGATTCCGAAAGAGACCTGGCCGGAGTGGCGGCGGCAGAAACGCCGGCATCTGAACGTAGGCCGTTTCTATAAGCCGGGGCACAAATGGCGGCTGGGTCTGCTGACCGGTTCGCATGTATTCAGCTGGTTGCTGGCCTTACCGGCAGGGCTCTGGGCACTCTGGCTCGGGCTGACGGGTCAGGTTGATGCCCTGATGAATCCGTTACTGTTAGCCGCTACCGGCTTATTTTTGCTGCGGTTAATAGCCTTTTGGGTGGTAGTAGGGCGTATCAGTTATCGGCTGGCCCATACCGTACACTGGGGTGTAATTAGTTTCATGGACGTAATGCTGGCAATTTATTATTCCTTCATGGGAGTAATTGTGTTGTTTACAAAGCGTCGTAAAATTGTCTGGTAGAGAAAAGATGGGTATTGAACTAATAGAGAAATATTTTCCAAAGCTAACTGCCCGGCAGCGCGAACAGTTCGCGGCGCTGGACGAGTTATACCGGCACTGGAACGGGCAGATCAATGTGATTTCCCGTCAGGATATTGACAGTTTATACGAAAAACATATCCTGCATTCGTTAGCGATTGGTAAGGTAGTGCAGTTTGTGCCGGGCACTGAGATTCTGGATGTCGGCACCGGTGGCGGTTTTCCCGGAATTCCGCTGGCCATTTTATTTCCGCTGTCCGATTTTCACCTGGTCGACAGTATCGGGAAGAAAATTAAGGTTGTTACCGAAGTTGCGCAGGCGCTGGGACTGACCAACGTACGGGCTGAGCAACAGCGTGTTGAGCAGCTGAGCACCACCTACGATTTTGTAGTAAGCCGTGCGGTTACCCGGCTGAAGCCGTTTATGGGTTGGGTACGTTATAAAATCCATAAGAAGGGTAACAACGAGATACCAAACGGGGTTTTATACCTGAAAGGCGGAGATTTAGCCGAAGAGCTGGCCGAAGTATCTGATAAATACAAAACGTTTGATTTGACGGAGTACTTCGAAGAGCCTTTTTTTGAGACCAAAAAGATCATTTATTTACCAAAATAGCCGGGGTGTACGAAAGGACATTCCGTTGTACAAATCAGAACGAACATGGCTGAAATATTCAAATCAAGCAGTTTTAAAGACCCGATCAACCGTGATGTGGTTGAGTTTAACGATAAGGGGGTAACGTTCCGTGTCCGGAAGCTGATCGGCGGGACAGACAATTTTGTTTTTTACGGTGATATTTCGGGCGTTGAGATCGACAACGGCCTTTTTTTCTCGACAATCCGGGTGATTCCGCGTGCCCGGCCGGAGATTGTGATCAAGAATTTCACGAAGGGGGATGCGCGCCGGATCAAGGAATTGATTCTGCACAACGTGCCGTCGCATCGTCCGGACATGTACCGGTAAAAAAAAGTTGGGTGTAAGCCATTGATAAGCAGTCGTATTTTAAAGGAGGGTCAGTTTTTTTAGATTTTTTTCAACAAAACACTTGCCTGATATAGGATCGGCGCTTAATTTTGCACCCACATTAACCGACATACTCCCGAATAGCTCAGTCGGTTAGAGCATCTGACTGTTAATCAGAGGGTCGCTGGTTCGAGCCCAGCTTCGGGAGCACTGAATGTCAGCCACTTATAAGTATATTCTTGTGAGTGGCTTTTTTTTTGATACACGATTTGATACACAAGAGTTAGTTTAAGCTTCCTGTAATTCATTTCATTGCCCATGCTAATTATATAAAACATAAGGCTTTCGCAAAAGTACCGCACCACTGTACTTTATCATTATCTCCATAATTTTTGCTGCGCCATGAAAGGCGACATTACATATAAAAGCATAGCCATGAGTTTTTTGATTGTGAGTTTTGTCGAAAAGATTCAACCATGAGATAATATAATTAGCTTAAGTGGCTAATTCTGTTATTTTTATACTAGCTATGATAGTTAGAATAATGTGTTGAACACCTTTCGAAAAGAGAAAACTTATGAATCAGCAGCTGTTAATACGCTTATTTAAAGCAATAGAAGGTGATCGTAGCTCTCCTTTATTCAAGGTAGCGTATAGTATAATTGAGGAGGAGCGGAAGAAGGGGCATGGAAAGTTGGCTGATAGATTGAACCTGATTCTTGGAGCCAAAGAAAGTGGGGGGAATGTTAATGAGCGTCCAGCGCTTAAAGTACTCAGGGACGGAGATTACAAAGTTCCTGTTGATAGAAGATACAAGCTGCCTTTAGCTAAGCATATAGATCATGACTTTTTACGTCATGAAATGGTACTATCTGACAATGTTGAAAAGAAGATTGTCAGAATTGAGAAAGAATACTTGGGCAGGGAGCGTTTGGCCCACCATGGATTGAAACCTAGAAAAAAGATACTTTTTTATGGATCATCCGGGTGTGGTAAAACAATGGCTGCTGAACGGATTGCTTGGGATTTAGGACTGCCATTCTATAAAGTACGCTTTGATTCAATTATTTCTTCTTATTTGGGCGAATCGGCATCTAATCTACAAAGTTTGTTTGAAAGTATTAAAGACTTCCCTTGTGTCCTGCTATTAGATGAATTCGATATTATTGGGAAACAAAGGAATAGTTCTTCAAATGAAGTCGGTGAAATACATCGGATTGTAAATGTATTGTTAGGCCTCTTGGAAGAATATGATGGAGAGGGAATATTAGTTGCTACAACTAATTTAGAAGATAGCTTAGACAAAGCTCTTTTCAGGCGTTTTGATGATATAATTGAATTTCAAAAGCCAACACAATCTGAGATTGAGCGATTGTTGATGATATCATTTTCTGCACTAAAGTTAAGTAAGGAAGTTAATTTAAAGAAATATTCAAAAGATGCGGTAGGACATTCATATGCTATCATTGTTAAGATGGCAAACGATGCTGCCAAGAAGTCAATTATTGGGCTTCGAGATGAAATATCTAAGGAAGATATAGATACCGCATTCTTTGAGAATGTGAATCTAACAAAATAATGATGGAACCATTCCCACATCTAAAGCTTATAACAAAAAAGACGGGTACACCAATCATTCCTGGTGGAGGACCTAATCGGGCACAGACTCTGGCGAATAAAGCCGATCGGCCAAGTCATTCAGGTAAGTTACAAAGGTGGGTCGATAGTATAAAGGCCACTTGGCAAGAAAGCTTTGCTGGAAGAGATCAAAGCGGCCTTGCGCCTCTAGAAGAAGATACTGTAACTGTGTTTTTGCAGGTAAACCCAGATATACTCCTCCCTACATTTGACCTTGAATCCTATGGTATCGAAGTGATTTCGGAAGAAAAAGACGGGTATATTATTGGCGCATCAACTGATAATTTCAGAACTTTAGAAAACAAGATTGCAGGTTTTTTGATAGAAGAACACGCTACGGGTAAAATAGCGGACTTTTGGACAATTATTGACGGAGACAGGAAGGATTGGCGGCCTAAGCATATTTTGTCAGAAACGCTTTTCGAAAGAAGGCTATCAATCTCAGATGACGATACTTTAAGGCTTGAGGTTTCTATTGCTTTTGCAAAGCCAATAAAGGCTGCGCCGGACCCAACTAAAAGAGGGGGGGAGAAAAGATTACAAGTTTACAACAAACAAGTGGAAGAGCGGGATGATGCTCTCATGAAGCGCCAGAACCATTTTGAAAACTTTATTAATCATTATGGTACTATTCTGAGCAGTCTCATTGAACTGGAAGATAGTTTTAGCGCAGAGGTTAAAATTTCCGGAAAAGGGTTTAAGGATTTAGTTGAGAACTATCCTTACGTTTTTGAAATCGTTGAGATGGATGAAGTGTTTATTGATAGTAATGAAACATCACAAAAATCGTTTGAAGAAATAGAACTTTTGCCTCCGCCTGATGACGCCCCTATTGTTGGAGTGATTGATAGTGGCGTTATGGAGAATCATAAGCTTTTATCTTTGGCAATTGATAAAGACAGATCTATTTCATACCTAAAAAGCGACAATTCAACGGCGGATCATGTTGCAAACGGGGGGCATGGTACTAAAGTTGCTGGGGCGATACTATATCCTAAAGGGGTCTCTAGTGTTACTGATCCTTATAATTTACCGTGTTTGATCAGGAACTTACGAGTATTGAATTCTGACAATTTTTTGCAAGATGAGTACACTGCGCCCTTGAAACTGGACCACTTTACTGAATAACGAAGTTGTTAGTTGA
>NZ_CAMFHL010000211.1 GCF_945952095.1 uncultured Arsenicibacter sp.
CGTTGATGTTGTCGAAGTCGTTATCCGACGTGACGGCCCGCGTGATGGAGCCGCAGTTCTGGCGCGGATTCTTCAGCTTACCGTCAAACGTCAGGTCCCGGTTGTAGTTGTACATCCCGCGTTCTTCCGGAATATACGCCACATCCAGTACGTTGGCAGGCTGCTGTACAGTCGGCACTGAGCGTCCCGGAAAGAGTGTCGTCGGCAGGTAATACCGTTCGTAGAAGTTACGTTTCTCAACATCCGTCAGGTTAACGCTGGCGTCCCGGATGTTAGCGTTTTCGTTATAAATTGTCTGGTCAACGGTATACACCGAAATACGGGCCCGGTTGTAGGCGTAAGGCAGCGGATCATTCGGCGTACCCTGCGGGAATTGCTGCGGGGTTGAGCCCAAACGCCAGCGGGTCGGCTGACGCGTCAGGTCAAAAATGGTCCGTGTTGCTTCGAAATCGTCGATAAACGAGTTATTGTTGACACGAGGCGCCACCCCCGGAATCAGTTGTGCCACCTCAACCTGGAACTAGATATTCGACATTTCGTTGGTCTGAATGAAGGGAAGCCAGTCCATAAAGCGGGTTAGTGCCGCTGAGTTTTTCCGGATATTGGCACTCACGCCCAGCATGGTGTTGTTTACCGGCTCATTACCGATGGCCACCCGCGTCAGGAAGCCCGCCGGGGTTTCCTTCATCTTCATGGCCGTCAGACCAAACGTAACATCCGGGCTGAGGGCATAATCGAGGTGCGTACCCACCAGGGTCCGGATCTGGTTCTGGAACATATCCGGCAATTCGTACGAAATCCTGACGTCACGCCCTGAGTTCAGTACACCATCATTCATGAGCCGCAGCGTCCCCGACGATTCGTCGAACTGGTAATCCTGACCCGCTGAGAGCGGCACGTTTCCGGCCACTACCTGTATAGAAGCCGCCTTGACACCAAATGGCAGCTGAACCACCTGACCGGTTGAAGACTGGAAGCTGCCACGGATAAAGAACTTGTTTTTATCCGGCAACTGCTGCGCATCGGCCAGTGTTTTCCGGTAGAGCTCGTTGAACACATATTTTGCTTTCAGATCCTCTTCAGACGGCAGGAATTTGCCCGACAGATACGACCCGAACGGTTCCAGTACCGGGAAAATCACCCGGCCAAAGCGGCTGTCGACAGTCACATCTTCAACATAGTCAAAGTTTCCGTCAGGCTGCCGGTCCTGCATCTGGTTCAGCACGTCCATGTTAAAGACCTGTACCAGCGGACGGTTCCGCAGGTTTTCGCCCTCCTGCAGGTTGGGTACGTCCATACCGGTAATGTCATCCTTATAGATCAGCCGGAGCTGGAAGTTCTGCTTTGTAATCTGCGTTGTGTTGAGGGAGTAGATGTTTTTCATCATCAGATCCCACATCGGCAGCTGCAGGTTATTCCGGATCGTAGCCGACTTCAGGAGTTTTAATACCAGTACCTCATCGTCTTTCCGGTTCTGGTAGTTTTCAGTAAGTTCACCTACCTGATAGCGTTGTCCCTGGTAGGTATATTCGTAGGAGACGGCCAGAATCTCGTCATTACGCAGCGGCGTTAAGAGTGAGATATACCCCAGTTGCGGATGGAACTTAAATTCACGATCGGTCAGGCGTTTGGCACCCCGCAACAGATCATAGTCGCGGCCTTTCTGCATGCCGAACGATGATTCTACCACGTTGGATGTCTGATCAACCTGACGCAGCGGATCATTGGTCCGCAGTCGTTCATACAGACCATTGGTGCCGTTGTTAACCGGCGCACCGGTCCGCAGCGGTTGCAGGCTGCTATTGCCCGGGTTATTGAATTTGCTGCCCTCACCCAGATCGGAGAAACCGGCGATGTTCCGCAGGCTTTCCGTTGTGTTAGTACGGTTTGTTACATATACCTCCACACGGGTAATGGTTACCCCTGACGTAATCTGCGGGATGTACCGCAATGAACGCTCGTACTGATCGCGGAAATACTGCGACAGGAAGAAGTGCCGGTTCTCGTCATACTGATCAGCACGGATCTCGTATTGTTTCCCGATGGAGCCGTTACGCAGAGTAATTTCCTGTTTCTTTGACCGCTGCTGCGAGGCAACGAGCGTTGCCATCAACCGGCCGAACCGGAGTTGTGCCTTGGCCCCGAACAGGTTTTGCACACCCGGAATCAGCTGGCTGTTGATGTTCCAGTTGATGTTACCGGCTTCCAGTCCCTGAATAATGCTTTCGTTCGTCGGCGTAAAGTCAGGAATACCCGGCATACCCGGCTGACTTAAACCTGTGGAGTTCATGCCCGGCATACCCGGCAGGCTGGGTTTATTCAGTCCGTTCAGCCCATTGGGCATATTAGGCATGTTTGGTAGAAGCCCCTGTGGTTTGTAATTGACCTTCAGGGCATTTTCGAAGTTAAAACTTGACTTGGTGTCATAGTTTGCCATAACCCCGAGCCGCTCCCCGATTTTGCCGTTGAAGTTGATATTGATCTGTTCGTTGAAAATAAAGTTACCCGTCCGCCGGAACTGAACAGGCAGGACAGGGTTGTCGATAAACTGGTGCAGATACCCGAAATCAAGGGTTACAAAGCCATTCGGTTTAAAATCGACCTGGTTACCGCCGAAAATACGGTCAACAATTGGCGGTAATTCGAGTTTAGGAATAAGACCACGGCCGCTGAGCGCGCTTTTGCCATCCTGACGGGCACTGTATTCCCGCAGCAATGACTCCTGCGCCCGCTCGTTTTGCAGGCGGTTATAGGTAGCATACGGAATGGTTTCGGCCGGACGCAGATACAGTCCGTTTTGTTCTGTGTTAACGCCTGGTGTCGGCGGGGCCGTTGCCACGCGGTTATTGTTCGGCGGCGTAGTGATCGGTGTAGCCGGTGCCGGGGTAGAAGGCGAGGAAAGCGAAACGCCGGGGCGGACCCGTTCGTAAACGCCCATCTGGCCGTTCGGATCGAGCCGGAACTCGGTAGATACTCCCTTTGGGTCACGCAGGATATACGGCGACCGCGGCGGCCGCTCCGAAAAACGGGTAGCGTACCGGTCCGGCCAGTTTACGGTTGGCCGCCGGTTAGCGTTGCGGAGAGCACGGATACTGTCGGCCCGCTCCTGTGCGAGCCGGGCCGCTTCCACACGCTGTGCGTTGACGGATGACGTACTCTTAGGCGGCGTCTGACGCTTTGTGGTGTCAGGCGCTGTTGGCCGGCGACTACTTCCGCCCCGACGGGAAGGTGTTTGTTGCGCCAGGCTAACGGATATTGAAACTGTAAAGACGACGGTGCTTAACAGCGCCAACGTCGTGAAACGCGGCCAATATCGCCCCGACAATGCCCGGTAAAGGGCAGAATTTGTCGGGAAGGGTAACCTGTGAACGGTGGATAGGTTCACC
This sequence comes from uncultured Arsenicibacter sp., assembly GCF_945952095.1. Taxonomy (GTDB): domain Bacteria; phylum Bacteroidota; class Bacteroidia; order Cytophagales; family Spirosomataceae; genus Arsenicibacter. Next base: position 3,387 of record NZ_CAMFHL010000211.1, read on the forward strand.
ATTTTGAATCTGCTGAATCTGGTAGTACTACGAACGATATAGAGTTTCCCAAGTTGTCTTTATGTCAAACGGCGAATAGCGTGCCAATCGTCTGTCCGGGGGAAAATTTTTGGTGGTATACACTGCCCGGCTAAAACCGCAGTATATACACGTTGCTGACACTATCTGCATAGCCTGTACACTGCATACAAACTAGCGTAACGCCTGCCGGATCAGGTCTTCAACCGTAACCGGTTGGCCGTTAGCTGCTTTTAATACGGCGTCTACGTTGCGTTCGGCCATTGGCCGGGCCAGTCCGAGTGCCATAAGGGCGGCAAGCGCTTCTTCCCGTACCGGGTTGCCGGCCTGCCCCTGCCGGTAAGTCGGCACATCGGGAACGACTCCCAGCTTTTTCATCTTATCCTTCAGTTCAAGAATAATCCGCTGGGCTGTTTTAGCGCCAATGCCTTTGATCGACTGCACCATACCCACGTTTTCGGCAAGAATGGCCAGCCGCAGATCGGAGGGCGAAAAGGCTGACAATGCCGTCAGAGCCGTATTCGGTCCGACGCCTGATACGCTGATCAGATCCAGAAACAACGATTTCTCGTCGGCTGTAGCAAAGCCGTACAGTGACTGTGAATCTTCCCGAAACAAATGATGGATAAACAACTTCACCCGATCTCCTCCGCCTGGCAAGGTCGAATAGGTTTGCAGAGATATATGAATCTCATAGCCGACCCCCTGTACATCAATGATCGCGTACGTAGCTTCCTTGTACGCGAGTTTTCCGTCTAAATAAGCAATCATGCAGAGCCGAAAGCCTCTCTTTTAGCTTTTTGGTAAGCTGTAAAGTTACGAAAAATCCATGACTTTTCCTGAAAATTGCACTGGTCTCAGATACAGGCTGCTGACCGGCTGGCAGCCTGATCTGCTTTTGATTACGGCCAGGTGACCGTTATAAGCGATACACCCTGACGGGGCAGGCTGAATGACAGCGGCAATGCACCGTTGCGGATCGTATACCAGACGGGTGCCTGCAACAGGGTCAGTTCGCCGGCTTTTTCCAGTTCAGCAACCTGTTCGGGCGACGGGTTTTTCGGCGAGCCCATCTTTTTCCAGCGTTCATAGGCGTTGCTGTGTTCCTGATCAATGCGGTAGTGATGCACCAGCACACGGCCCTCCGGCAATCCGTTTACGGAAAGATCGACCTGAGCAGCAGGCGTCAGCAGGTTGTCATCGTGATAATGCCAGACCATTACCGCAGCCTTGTGAGCGTCTTTACTGGCCAGAGCATTAATGTCGGCTTCGGCCCGTACACTCTGGTCGCGTATCCGCAGGTAATTGTAAGCCAGATCGTTATTAACCTGCACACGGTTTGCCGGCATCATGCCGAACATCCGGAATACATTCAGTACCGGCTTATCCACACCGTTGGTTGCCAGGTCACGGAAGCCTCTGAACCAGGCCTGATCTTCAAATTCAAAGGCCCAGGTCACGGCGCCGAGCAGATTGACGCCACGGGCATTGGCCAGATCGTATTTGCGGGCAAACGAAGCCGCCGTGTAGCTCGAATACATTGTGCCGTTGCGGTAGGCATTCTGCGGGTGAAGGTCTTCCGAGCACGCCGCGCAGCCTTCCGGATCCGATTCGCCGATGATGACCGGCAGTTTTTTGAGGGTCGGATAGGAGGCGACAATTTCAAAGCCCTTGTCGATGTCGCGGAGCTGTGTGCCCATGTTCATCTGCACAACGCCGTTAACCACCTTCGGGGCACCCTTGGCGTGAAATGTAATAAAATCAAGGGGGGAGCCGGTTTTGCCGGTTACGTAATTTTTCCCGCTGACCACGTGATCCAGAAAGGCTTTCAGGAACTTAGCGGATTCTGTCCAGCCGGGTCCCGTTACTTCCGGTCCGCCTACTTTGGCTGTCGGCAGGGCGCGTTTAACAGCATCGGCGGTGTAGTCGTAGAGTTTGATATACTCCTCGGTCGTACCTTTCCAGTAGCCGATGTTAGGCTCGTTCCAGAGCTCCCAGTACCATGATTCTACCTCTTTGCGTCCGTAGCGGTCGATGGAGTGTTTTACCCATTGATACACCAGTTCGGCCCACTTCTGATAGTCTTTAGGCGGGTAGGCCCAGCCGGTGTAAATGTCGTTGTAGTTATCGCCCGGCTTCCAGTGATGGCGATAGGGCTGAGGTTTGGTGGACATGGCTTCGGGCATAAATCCGATCTGGGCGATTGGTTTCATGCCCCGCTCGATGTAGGTATCAAAAATCCGGTCGACAATTGTCCAGTTATAGACCGGCTTGCCGTTGGCATCTTCGGTATAGGCGTTCGTCGATCCCCATTTCAGGGCGGCTTCGCCATCGCCGGTGACGAGCAGGCTGTGGGCCCGCACGTTGACCGGTACCTTGCTCAGGTTCGCAATTTCGGACAGGAGCTTTTTGCCGTCCTTCATGTAGGTATAGTTCGGCTCGTCGTAGCCAAACCATGCCCAGATAGGCTGGAGCGTTCCGGCCGGTTTATTGAGGTCAACGCGGATGCTGACCGGTTTTGTTGTAGCCGGTTGTGCCTGCGTGGCAGAGAAAAAGACCGGTAGAAAAGCCCCTGCCAGTGTCAGGCAGCGAAGGCGGTTTAGCAGCGTCATTGAATGAGAAAGGGTTGGTAGGGATAAAACAACAGTTTCGCCGGAATTTACCCGGCAGCCGGTAGCAGATAAGCCGGATACAGGCGGAATGCCGCCGGATTTGACCGTTCGGGCTGTCTGCGGACCCTGAATCGTAAACTGCCACCGTGCATCCCGAAAAAAATCCTTTACTTTGTACGGCCATAACCGGTTAACTACCTATGATTTAAGAATAATCCGTGAAAAAACCGGATAAATTCCTGAATACCTGATTGTCGGGGATGGCTACGTAACCCTGTTATCGAAATTTAACCAATTACAAGCAGACGCAATGAGTACCATTCAGAGCATTCATGCCAGACAAATTCTGGACTCGCGAGGTAACCCAACCGTAGAAGTTGACATCCGTACTGAACATGGCTTTTTAGGCCGTGCTGCCGTACCGTCAGGAGCGTCAACCGGAACGCACGAAGCTGTTGAACTTCGCGATGATGACTCGAAAGTATACGTTGGTAAAGGCGTATTGAAGGCCGTATCAAACGTGAACGAATTGATCGCCCCTGAACTGGTTGGCATCTCGGTATTTGAGCAAGGTATGATCGACAAGATCATGCTGGAACTGGATGGTACACCAAACAAAGCACGGTTAGGTGCTAACGCGATTCTTGGTGTATCGCTTGCCCTGGCAAAGGCGGCTGCTCAGGAAGCTGGTCTGCCCCTGTACCGCTACATCGGCGGTGTAAACGCCAACACACTGCCGGTTCCGATGATGAACATCCTGAACGGTGGTTCACACGCCGATAACTCAATCGACTTCCAGGAGTTTATGGTTATGCCGGCCAACGCACCGAGCTTCTCGGAAGCCCTGCGGATGGGAACGGAAGTGTTTCATACACTGAAGAAAGTATTGAAAAACAAAGGCTTATCGACAAACGTTGGTGACGAAGGCGGTTTCGCTCCGAACATCACGTCGAACGAAGAAGCGATTAAAACGATTCTGGAAGCTATCGAGAAAGCCGGCTACCGTCCGGGCGAAGATATCTGGATCGCCATGGATGCCGCTACGTCGGAGTTCTACAATGCTGAAGACGGTATCTACCACTTCAAAAAGTCGACCGGCGATAAGCTGACGTCATCTGAAATGGCCGGTTACTGGGCAGACTGGTGTGCGAAATACCCGATCCTGTCGATTGAAGACGGTATGGCCGAAGACGATTGGGCAGGCTGGAAAGCACACACGGATGCCCTGAAAGGCAAAGGTGTTCAGCTGGTTGGCGATGACCTGTTCGTAACGAACGTAACCCGCCTGCAGCAAGGCATCGACGCCGGTATTGCCAACGCGGTACTGGTAAAGGTAAACCAGATTGGTTCACTGTCAGAAACAATCGACACGGTTAACCTGGCGAAACGCAACTCATACAAAAACATCATGTCGCACCGTTCGGGTGAAACAGAAGACGCAACCATCGCTGACCTTGCCGTGGCATTGAACACCGGCCAGATCAAAACCGGTTCGGCTTCACGTTCAGACCGGATGGCGAAATACAACCAGCTGCTTCGTATCGAAGAGGAACTGGGCGAAGTAGCCTACTTCCCTGGCCTGAAATTCTAAGCAGTCCGGTATACCTGCACAACGGATAAACAGGTTGCTGTTCACCCGTTGTGCAGGTCGCTGTTACGGCTTTAGTGCTATCAAACGACAACAGACGTATGTTTAAACGGATGCTTCGCTCGCTTCGCAATTTTTACGTCGCTACGGGCGTCGGTCTGTTTTTATGGATGATATCAGTGGATCCCAACGATCTGCGCTCGCAGTTACGGAACTGGTGGACGCTCCATAAACTACAGAACGAAGAGGCATACTATCAGGGTAAAATCAAGGAGGTACAGAACGCCCGGCGTGAGGTGCTGGGAACCGATCAGCTCCGGGAGAAATTTGCCCGTGAAAAGTACCTGATGAAAAAGCCGACGGAGACCGTATATGTCATTGTCGATGAACAAAACGAACCGATTGAAAAATAAAAGAGTGGGAGCGCCGGTCCGGTACTTCCACTCTTTCTTTTTTTACCATGATTAACGTTTTATTCGTCTGTCTGGGAAATATCTGCCGTTCGCCGGTGGCGGAGGGCGTTTTTCGTCAGCTCGTTGCCGAGCAGGGGCTGACCGCTGAGATTCAGTGCGATTCGGCCGGAACGGCGGCGTATCATACCGGCGAACTACCCGACCGCCGGACCCGTGAGAACGCCTTGGGCCACGGTCTGAAGCTGACCCACCGTGCACGGCGCATGATTGGCGAAGACCTCGCAAACTTTCAGTATGTGGTGGCTATGGACGAGGCGAATTTCGACGCAATTCTGAAACTCAGCCACCGCAGTGTCGGTTTAATCAGTGAAGACAATATCTTCCTGCTGCGTGAATTTGATCCGGTTGTCAGTGACGAAGCCAGCGTACCAGATCCTTACTACGAAGGTCCCGAAGTCTTTGAGCAGGTGTATCAGATCGTACTGCGCTGCTGCCGGCAACTCCTGATTTACCTGGCTCATCACCATAAACTAAAGCTGTTGAATGATAAACTGACTGATTGACGCGTTTCAGCCAATCCAATCAGTTACTACGTCATTCAGCCTTTCAATCAATCAGTTACTCTATGAACAAGAAGGTTATTCTGATCATTATGGACGGTTGGGGCATGACCGTTCAGGCCGACCGTTCGGCCATTGCTGCTGCCAATACGCCTTTTTACGATAAAATCTGGAATACCTATGCACACAGCCGCCTGGAAGCCTCCGGGCTGGCGGTAGGCCTGCCTGCGGGCCAGATGGGGAACTCCGAGGTCGGGCACATGAACCTTGGAGCCGGCCGGATTGTGTATCAGGATCTGGTTAAAATCAACAAGGCTGTTGACGAACATACCCTGGCAAAAGAGCCGGTACTGGCTGATGCCCTGGCGTATGCGAAGGCAAACGGCAAAAAAGTACACTTCATCGGGCTGGTGTCGGATGGGGGCGTACACTCGCACATTGAACACCTGAAAGGGCTGACCTCTATTGCTCATGCCGAAGGGCTGCGCGACGTGTTTATCCACGCCTTTACCGATGGCCGCGATACCGATCCGAAAAGCGGGCTGGGTTTCCTCGGTGACCTGCAGGATCACCTGAACAAAACCACAGGTACTATTGCCAGCATTACCGGTCGTTTCTACGCGATGGACCGCGATAATCGCTGGGAGCGGGTGAAACAGGCGTATGATGTGATGGTAAAGGGTATTGGCCAGAAAGTACGCACCAACGAACTGTTACACGCCGTTGAAGCCTGCTATGATGCCGATATTACCGATGAATTTATCAAGCCGATTGTGGCCGTTAAGCCTGACGGTTCGCCGGTAGCGGTTATTGAGGAAGGCGATGTGGTGATGTGCTTTAATTTCCGGACCGACCGTGGCCGTGAAATTACGCAGGCCCTGACACAGCGCGACTTCCCTGAGCAGGACATGCATAAGCTGAACCTGTATTATGTGACGATGACCAACTACGACAGCGAATTTGCGGGTGTACACGTCATTTACGACAAGGACAACCTGAATAAAACGCTGGGTGAGGTCGTCTCGGAAGCCGGCCGGACACAGATCCGTATTGCCGAAACGGAGAAGTATCCGCACGTTACGTTCTTTTTCTCAGGTGGTCGCGAGGAGCCGTTTACCGGAGAACGCCGCCTGCTGTGCCCGTCGCCGAAAGAGATGGTTATGATCAATGAACATGGAGAGTCGGTAACGATTCCGGTAAAGACGTACGATCAGAAACCGGAAATGAGCGCGTTTGACATCCGGAATGTTATTGTGCCGGAACTGGAAAAAGAAAGCGCCGATTTTATCTGTCTGAACTTCGCGAACCCTGACATGGTAGGCCATACCGGCGTATTCGATGCCGTTGTGAAGGCCGTTGAAACCGTTGATCAGTGTACGGAAGCCGTCGTGACGGCTGCACTTACCCACGGTTATGCGGCCATCATCATTGCCGACCACGGTAATGCAGACTATGTAATTAACGACGACGGCTCGCCGAATACAGCCCACACCACTAACCTGGTGCCGTGTATTCTGGTGGCCGAAGACTACCATCCGACGCTGAACGACGGTAAACTGGCCGACATTGCACCAACCATATTACAACTGATGGGAATTCCGCAGCCTGCCGAAATGACGGGAGTCAGCCTGATTGCAAACTGATTTTAAAAAAATCTTGTTGGCCATTCAGCAAGCAGTATTTGCGCCCTCTGCAACCCTGCGGAGGGCGCCTTTTTTGTCATGATGAGATACGTCTTACAAGTAGCCCTATGCCTTGGCATGGCCGTTTTTTCGGCCTGTACACCAACCGGTGAGCAAAACCAGACTAAAGTATACTATGACCTGGAAGGTTTTGTGAAGAAGCAGATTGCCTTACTCGCGAAGGAAAAGCCGCTGGTTGACAAGGCCGCTACGATCAAACAGCAGACGCAGAAACAACAGACCCGCGACATTGACTGGGCCCATGAACTTGAGTTGTTCGTACAGGCTGATCTGAACAAACCGGCTTTCCGGAGCAGCTATGCCATCAGTCAGTCTGATCCGTTGTCGTATACCTACACGCTGAAGCCGGAAGAAGACAAGCTTACGGTACGCTCGCTGAGTATTCAACTGGATTCTGCCACGCGCCAGCCCCGCCGGATTGAAGCCCTGCTCCGGACCAAAAACCTGTTGTATGAATCTGACCGGCATGTGCTGATGACGTGTGCACCATCGGCGGGCAACGAATGGCGGGTGCAGCAGTATACCATTGACGGGTACCAGCAGCTCCGCTTTTTTGAACGAAACGATTTCGGCATCAACGCCAGTATTAAGTAATACGTCTGTTTGTTAAATAAAAAATGCCTTCCTGCTACCCAAGTCTGCGTTAAACTGCGTTATTTCGCAAGAAAAGTTGATTAATTGATATGAAGTAATCGGTTTATAGTGAATCGGTTTACGGATTGAACATTGTTGAATATGGTAGGGATTATCATGGGAAGCCTTTCGGACCGGAAGGTAATGCAGGAAGCCGTAGACATTCTGACTGAATTCGGTATCGCTTTCGAGATCGATATTGTATCGGCACACCGCACACCCGAAAAGATGGTTGAGTATGGAAAGACAGCACGCGGACGTGGCCTGAAAGTGATCATTGCCGGTGCTGGCGGAGCTGCCCACCTGCCGGGGATGGTGGCTTCACTGACGATGTTACCCGTGATCGGCGTACCGGTTAAATCAAGTAATTCCATTGATGGCTGGGACTCGGTACTGTCGATTCTGCAGATGCCGTCGGGGGTTCCTGTGGCCACGGTAGCACTGAATGGTGCCCGTAATGCCGGTATCCTTGCTGCCCAGATCATCGGTACGTTTGATGATGCCGTTGCTGCCCAGCTGGATACCTACAAGGAAAGCCTGAAAGCCAAAGTCGATGAGATGAGCCGGGAGCTTCACTCGCTAACCTAATCTGCAAGTAAAACCCATATGAGTGCACATCAACAACAAAGCGGTAGTTCACAACTTCCTGCCATTACACTCGCGGTGTTGGTGGCCATGATTATTGCCCTGTTGTACATTGGCTACGAAAAACTGGCTGATACAACCGGCAATACCGACGAATTAACGAATATTCCGATTGATTCCGTGCAGCGCAACCTGTCGCTGGAGGGCGAACCTGAGCTGATTGCACCGGTCGATACGCTGGTTGACACCACGGCCACACCGGCTCCGGTTGATTTGTCGCAGGAAACGCCGCCTGCCGAGGCAGCACCGGAAGAAACCAAACCGGCCGCCGAAGGGGAGGAGACAAAAACAGCCGCCAGCGAGACAAAACCACCGGTTGAGGAAAAGCCAAAACCGGAAGAAAAGAAACCGGACATTCCGAAAGGCGGTCTGACGACTACCTATACGGTCGGTGACGGCGAAACCTTCTATGGTATTGCTAACCGGCTGAATATGAAGGTCAGCACGCTTAAAGCTATGAACCCGAACGTATCAGAAGAATCGGTAAAGGCCGGTGTAACCCGGCTGAATGTGAAAGCCAGAGCGGTACACACCGTCGGCCCCGGAGACGTACTTCGGGTGGTCGCCGAGAAGTACGGAATCAGTAAGGAAGCACTGATGCGGGCCAACGGAAAGACAAAAGACTTTGCACAGCGGGGAGAAAAACTGATTATCCCTTACGCCGACCGCCAATAGCAACACGAGGCTGACGAATCCGTCAGCCTTTATTTTTTCTCATAAACCAGGCCCATGGTCCACCGGAAATCGTTGTTTTTACGACCCGGCGAAATGATGCTCTCGTAGGAGTTAAAGGCTGTGGTCCGCAGGCTCACCGCCGACGTTACCCGTACCTGTACACTCAGGCTGGCGTTCCAGCGGACGTTGCCCTTCTGGTTAAGGGCTGGCTGGTAAAATGCCGTGTGGGAAATTGACCAGCGCTTATCTTTTCCCATAAAGTACTCACCATATATTCTGGCCGAATTCCGTAAGACTTTGATGTCGTTCAGTTCAATGAAGTTCGTGTTTTCATAAAGCAGCACATCGGTGATGGACAGATAAGCTGATGCTTTGTTGATCAGTTTGTATCCGGCACCACCCGCAGCGGTAAAGCGGAGGGCTATCTGCCGCAGGTTACTGCGCTCCATAGACCCGAAAGCCAGATAATAAAGCCGGTTATCGTACTTAAATGTTGTCCGCAAGTCGCCGAACCATTCCCGTTCGTTAAGCATACCGTTTTGCCGGCCATAAATAAAGGAAGGGTTGGTCGACAGCTTAAACTGGCGGCTGAGCTCATACTCCAGTGCACCCGTTAACTGAAGCAGAATACGGTTAACGTTTCCGCTGTTGGCGGTTCCGTCGGCAGTAAGTTTAATCCGGTACGTAACTGAATCCGGATCTGCCATATCTACTTCGTCCTCACCCTGATCTGCCGATCCGACAGATAGTGAGTCCTGTACAATGGTTTGTGTTGTGTCAGGCAATGACGGACGCAGCGGATCAACCGGATCCGTAATCTGGGCCCGGGCAGACAGGCTGTAAATCGTTAATAAAGTGGTTAACAGCGCAAAAAAAGACTTTTTCATAACAAAACCGGGGTAAGACGGGGAATGTATCCCCTTTATAGTAACGTAAAAGAATTAGTTTTGCCGCAGCCAATTTACGGACTTACCTTAATTCCTGCTTAATCACCGATACCTTATTTACCGCATATGACTCGCTGGGGAATACTTGGACCGGGCCGGATCGCCCACAAATTTGCACAGGATTTACTGACTGTACCGGATGCTGAACTGTGTGCAGTTGCCTCTTCTGACCTGGCGCGGGCCGAAGCATTTGCGGCGCAGTACGGGGCCAAATATGCTTTCGGAGACTACGAGTCCCTGCTTGCCTGCGAGGCGGTAGATGTGGTCTATATTGCCACGCCACACGTGCAGCATTATGCCAATACCATGATGTTGCGAGCGGGCAACAAGGCCGTTTTTTTCTTGATTCCTTTAGCCATAACGGGCCGGCAGGTAGGT
>NZ_CAMFHL010000212.1 GCF_945952095.1 uncultured Arsenicibacter sp.
GTAGAATACGAGATACAGAGAAGTAAGAATAACCGGAGCGTACCAACTGTGTGGTTTGAATCTGTTTTTAGCCGGACCCTTACTAGTAAAATTTATAATACCTGGCAGGAAGCGATGCGTGAAATACCACAGGGTTATATTTTAAGGAGAGGGGTTTCTGTTAATTAACAAGGTGGTCAGAGTACTCTGACCACCTTGTTAGGTTCAGCGCTTTACCTGCGGGCCAACCCACTTTGTTCGGGCCGATACGTCGGCCGCTGAGGGGGAAATGTCTGTTTTCTCCGTTACTACCACTTCCTGATTCGGGTTTTCTTCGGTCAGGATCGTTGTCGTCCGGGCCTGGCCACGGTGCAGGTATTGAACGGTCAGCTTATCGCCCGGTTTTTGCTCAGCCAGCAGCTTCCGCAGCGCATCGGTCGTTGTTATGGGCTGGCTGTTAACGCTCAGAATCACATCGTCTACATCCAGTCCGGCTTTGTAGAGAGGCGTATTTTTTACGGTATTAGCCGGAATGATCAGCCCTTTGTCGGTGTCCGTAAACCGCAGGTTGCCGATCCAGGCTTTGCCGGGCGCGGCCGGTTTAACGGTGTAGCCGAGCGGTTTCAGCAGTGGTGCATAGTCGACCGGTGCATGTCCGTTGATGTATTTTCCAAAAAAGGCAGCCGCATATTCCTTGTTAGTAACCGTCGCCAGTACCTCCTGCAACCCGTCAACCGTGTAAGGCACTTCCGGTTTTCCGAACCGTTTCCAGACCGCCTGCATGTAGTTGTCCAGCGTTTTTCCGAACCGCTGACGCAGGTCAAGATCAAGCGCAAGCGCAACGGCCGCGCCGTAGGTATAATAGGAGGTAAACATATTGACGTAATTGTTCCGGTCAATCGCTACGCCGGCATCAACAAACACGGCATGGCGGCTGGCATCAATCGGGGTATATTGCGTAGCGCCCGGTGTCTGGGTCTTGGTAAATACCAGCCCCGAAATGGTACCGGCATATTCTTCCGGTGTGACAAAGCCGGCGCGGGCCATCAATAATTCGCCGTAATACTGCGTAAAACCTTCCGCAAACCACAGCTCATTGCTCATATTGCTCTTTTCGAAATTGAACGGTTCCAGCGTTTTCGGCCGGATGCGTTCTACATTCCAGCAGTGGAAAAACTCGTGGGCAAACACGCCCAGGGTCCGGCTCTGGCCGTTGAAATTGGAAATTCCCGACGAGATCATGGTGGAATTGCGGTGCTCCATGCCATCGCCTTTGACGTACGGATTCAGGCTGGCAATAAAGGTATAGGTGCCGTAATCGTAGGTCGGAAACTCGCCGTAGACGGCACCGGCTTCGTCGACAATCCGGGCAATTTTATCGGCGTAGGCCGTTGCCACCGAATCCGGAACTGCGGCTTCGAGGGCCAGCCGGAAAGTAATCAGCTTGCCGTCTGGGTTGGTCCGTTTCCATTCTTTAATGAACAGATCCCCGATTTTGGTCGGTGAATCCATGAAGTATTGCAGAGTAGGCGCTGTAAATGTCAATGGCTCACTGGTGGCAATCAGCTGGGTAGCTACGTTGCCGGCATTCCCGGCCGGCAGGTCGAAATGGACCGTTACCGGTTTGGCATCATAGCCTTTGATCCACATAAACGTGGCTGGCATGTTCAGGTGGATGCTCTGCGGATCAATGCCCATGTATGTACCATCCGGATGGTTGCCGTAGATGGTATAGCTGACCCGCACAAATCCGGAATGTTTCGGTACTTCATACACATCACCGTCGATGCGGTTGATGGTCAGCGGCTGATTGTTCTGGTCAACGGCCTTGACGTTGTAGACGTTTTTGCCGAACTCATGGGTCGCATACCGTCCCGGCGACGACCGGCTCATCCGGAAGGTGGCCGGTTGTTTGGGGAGCTGTGCCACCGAAAGCGATATTTCGGCTTCGTGGTGTATGGCATTCGGAAAAGACAGGTCGTACCGGATCGTCTGGGCGTGTGCTGCCCCGAGAGCAAGTGCCGCGAGGGCAGATAAAAGATAGCGGTTCATGAAGGCGAAAGAAGCGTAATGTGGTCACAAGTTAATAGATCACCGGCAAATTGTTACTACAGACCGGCGATACGGGCCAATATGTGGTATTTTCTGTAAATTTGAACTCCAAACAACTCGTATGCGCATACAACAAACTACCGGAGCCTTGTTGCTGATGCTGGGACTGTTCGTGGGTTGTCACCGACCCTACCAGTTTACCGGTCAACAATACAAACGGCTGACCATTGACGAAAAAGCTGCCGCCGACAGTGGCACAGCGGCCTTGCTTCGCCCGTATAAGCAAAAGCTTGATCAGAGTATGAACGAAGTACTGACGGTAACCTCGGCAGCACTGGACAAGAAAAAGCCGGAAAGCGGGTTTACCAACATGCTGACCGATATGCTGCTGGAACGGGCGCAGCAGAAATACAATAAGCCGGTTGATGTGGCACACATGAATTTTTCGGGCGTCCGGTCGGGCCTGCCAAAGGGAAACATTACGGTGGGCAACGTATTTGAGGTGATGCCGTTTGACAACCTGCTGGTGGTTGTGACGGTAAAAGGCAGCATGCTGATGCAGTTCCTGAACCACTTTGCCCAGCACGAAGATGTGCTGGTGGTTGGTGGTATCCGTGTGATTATGAAGGACAAAACGGTGCAGTCGGTCACGTTTAATAATGGCCGGACGTTTGATCCGAACCAGACCTATACCATCGCCATGAGCGATTACGTAGCCAACGGCGGGAGCGATGCCTCGTTTCTGAGCAATGCCGTTGCGCGGGATAATGTAAACTACCTTATCCGCGACGCCTTTATCGAAGCCATCCGGCAGCAAGGAAAATCAGGCCAACCGTTAAACCCGCAAACTGATGGACGCATTACAATCCAATAGACGATCATTTCTGAAACTGATGGGATCGGCTGCGGTGATCGGCAGTCTGACCCCTGATACGCTGCTGGCGGCTGGTAAGAAGGCTGCCACGCTGACTATTTTACATACCAACGATGTACACAGCCGTCTGGATCCGTTCCCGATGGATGGTAGCCGGAATGCCGGTAAAGGGGGCGTTGCGCGCCGGGCCACGCTGATCCGGCAGATTCGCAGCGAGCAGAAAAATGTACTGTTATTTGATGCCGGTGATATTTTTCAGGGAACGCCGTATTTTAATCTCTACAAGGGCGAACCCGAAATTCTGGCGATGAACCAGCTGGGCTACGATGCCGGAACCATCGGGAACCACGACTTTGACGGGGGAATCGACAACATGAAAACCCAGTTCGGGAAGGCGAAATTTCCGTTCCTGATCGCCAATTACGATTTTAAAAATACGCCGATGGACGGACATACCCAGCCGCATAAAATCTTTACCGTTGATGGGGTGAAAGTAGGTGTGTTTGGGCTGGGTATCCAGCCGGACGGATTGATTCCTAAAAATCTGTACGGCGACATGAAATACCTCGATCCGCTAGAGATTGCCAATCAGACGGCCGGTGAGCTGAAGAAAAAGTGTGATTACGTAATCTGTCTGTCGCACCTTGGGTATAAGTACAACGAGGCTACAGTGTCGGATCATGTGCTGGCTGCCAAAACCCGGAACATTGACCTCATCATTGGCGGGCATACGCACACATTCCTGGAAGCGCCGGTGGCTGTCAATAACCTCGACGGGAAAGCAACGCTGATTAACCAGGTTGGTTTTGCCGGCATTTATCTGGGCCGGATCGACCTGTCGTTTGAGCAGGGTAAGGGCCACTCGGTGAAAGACGGTAAAGCGGTTTCGGTCTGAACGGCCCGACAACGCTAAAAACAACGTCCCGACCAGACCGGCCGGGACGTTTCAGTTCAGGTGGGTAACAGACAATAGCGGGTTCATTACAGGTGGGTATCCACACCATTAGGCTGTAAGTCCGGGTGTGGGGTTTCGTCGGCTTCCGGCTCGGCTGCACCCAGATATACGATGATTTTGTTTTGCAGGGTTGACATCGGAATCCGGGTAATGTCTTTGCCGGTTTGCAGCAATATGGTTGATTGATTAATGCTCGTAATGGTTCCTTCTATATCGTCGATACGGATGCGCTGGCCAATCTCGAACTGCGACCGGCTATAAATCGACGACAAGGTATTGACCATGATTTCTTTAGAGGACAGACCATAGCCAAGCGCAAAGGCGAAAATAGCCCCGCCGATCAGAAGATTAAAGCTGGATTCGAGCAGGGTGGTGTTGATACCTGCCTGCGACAAGGCCGAAATGATGACAACCAGCAGCACAAAGGCAAAGACGACTGTGCCCAGGTTGCGCGCTGACGGGATGTTGAAAGAAGCGGCCAGCGTCGTGACGGCTTTCTTGAGGGCATCGGCCACCATAATCCCGATCTGCAGCATGATGGCGGCGGCAATCAGCCGCGGAATAAATGCCACCAGCGACTGAATCATTTTACTGATCGCTTCAACACCGAGTGTTTCGGTGGATGCCGTAATGAAAATCAGCAGAATGAAATAATAAATGATCTTGGAAATTACTTCCGAAAGCTTGATCTCGGTTTGCAGCTGGCGGATGAACTGAACTTCATTGAGCCGTTCTCCCAGTTTATCGAGACCAATCCGCGACAGAATCCGTAATGCCAGCCGGCTGAATAACCGGGCCAGGCCAAAGCCCAGAGCAAGGACAACGACAGCGCCGATCAGTCTGGGGAAAAAACTGAACACCGAATTGACAAAGCTCATCACGGTGTTCATCATGATGCCGTAAATATCAGGGGAGGATTGCATAGTACAAGAAATTAAACCTTCAATACGTAACTGCCTGAAGGTAAACGGAACATGTTGTAAAAAGACAGGTGTTACTGTGGTTTACTTTTCCCTGGTTTGTTATCGGGCGTCAGCATCTGATTGACAACGTCTGGGAAGCCGGCACTAAAGATGTGCAGCACATTTAACACATTCCGGATATCTTGTATGTCTTGTTGCAATGATTTCCTGATAAAAGCAGGCGCTTTTGCTTCGGCTTCAATGACTTTAAAAGGTTTCTCAATACGACTCATAAACGTTAAAAAAATCGGAACGGTAGTTTAGCGGCCCAGCGGGATAGTACCATAAGGGCCAAAGCTAAGGTTTCCAGATAATATTTTCTAAGTTTTTTTCGGGCACGTGCCAGCCGCATTTTGGCCGACCCCTCACTTGTTTTCAGAATATCACCGATTTCCCGGAACGAAAAATCATCCTGAAAACGCAGCATAAGCACGCTTTGCTCATCAGGGTCCATCCGGCTCATCGCCTTCCGCAGGCCGCTTGCTGTAATGTCCGAAAAATCATCATTCAATTCTTCCAGATCCGGCATTTCGTCAGGCGTCGGGAAAAAATGCTGTTCTTTTTTCCGGAACCGGACCTGATCCAGACAATAATTATAGGTAATACTGTATAGCCAGGTAGAAAAGCGGGCATGCCCTTTAAACGTGGAAATACAGGTAATAACCTTTAGAAATATGTCATGTGTAAAATCCGAAGCCAGGTCAGGGTCTTTCAGGAACGACAGGCATTTGCGGTAGACTTTATCACAATACCGGGCATACAACACATCAAAATACCGGTTATCCTGTGAGGTGATGTAAGACCGGATCAGTTCTTCATCACTGAGTGGCTTCAGGTTAAACATGGCAGAAGATGCGTTGACTGTCTGTGATCCAAGATACATATTGATACGGTCTTTTTCTGTGTATACCTGTCAGTTAGCTGCTGAACGAATGATTTTCAGGTGTGAAAAACAAAAATAATTAGCCGAATAAAATTCTAATAAAATACCCTTCGCCTGAATGCCTGCATTGCCAGTCGGCTTGACTGGTGTTTGCAGTATGTCATTCAGACGAAGGGGGAGTTTCCAGGTAACGGTTTTAGATTAACAATATGTAATAAAATACGGTAATTTCTATGTCCGCATGATTATTGCATCACTTTGCTGTTGTCTGGCGGGTTTGCTGAAACGTTTTAACTGACCTCGCTACGTCCAGAAACGAAGCCGTCCAGACCTCTTTTTCGTGTTGTTTCAGAAACTGTACCAGCTTTTTGTGCTCAGCTTCGTCAACGTTGAGGTTATGTTCACCACCCACCCCGTGAAAGAGAAACACCAGTACAGAGTTGGTCGCAATGGCCTGTTTCACCAAGTCAATCATCTGTTCGCCGGTCTGCCCGTTAATCACGTAGGCGTCTACATTCGTCAGGTCAATGTTTTCGGCTTTCTGCATGCGGCTGATCACGCCACGGGCCGCGACAAAATCGTTTTTGATAGGGTCATAGTAGTTTTTGCCTTCGACCATCCGATCACCGCACGGGAAGGCAAACGTCCGGTCTTTTTGAGAGTCCATGACTTCCAGCAAGGTATTGGTCATACGAACTTCGTCGAGAATCCGCGCCATGGTGTAGCTATTCAGGTCATGGGCAGGTTTAACCCACTCACGGCCCGGGCCGCCGGCACACGGGTGAAAAAGGGTATGGTTGCCTAACTCATGTCCGTTGGCCGCTGCCCGTTTCCAGTCGGCGATACGGGCTTTCAGACCTGGAAAGTTGCCGGCGAGGTAAAAGGTGCCTTTGAGTCCGGCCGCATCAAGGGCCGGAATGGCTTTGTCGAGGTGTACCTGTAAGGCATCGTCATACGTAAGGGCAACCGCACATTTCCGCCCATGCCAGTCGGGCAGATTCTGGGCAAATAAACCGGTTGTCGTGAACAGGGTCAGGAGCGTTAAGCGTATCGTTTTCACAGTGTCAGCATTGGTCTATGGAACGGTATTAAAGGTATGCATTTCGGCGCGGAAACCGAACCGTGTCGCCATTCCGGTCGCATTAGTTGTGAAAAAAGCCGTTTTTTGCGTATTTCCGGAAAATATAGCCTGCCGGTAACGATCGGGAGGTTTGCAAAGACGAGTAACAATCAGCATTTATGAATCGACGTAATTTTGTAAAACAGTCGGCGGTAGCGGGCATGGCCGTGATGGCCGGCGGTCCGGCACTGGCCTCGGCTGACCCGAATGCCTCTGCCTTTCCAGCTGTACGAACGCCCGCCGGTAAACGGAATTTTACCAGTAAGGCCGTTGAAGAAGCCATTGCCCGTGTACAAAAAACCGTAAAAGACCCTGAACTGGCGTGGCTGTTTGAAAACTGCTTTCCGAATACGCTGGATACCACCGTACAATACGCAGAAGACGGTGGCAAACCCAATACCTTTGTAATCACCGGTGATATTGACGCTATGTGGCTGCGCGACAGTACGGCACAGGTTTGGCCGTATCTGCCGATGACCAAACAGGACGAGCCGTTGCGGAAACTGATTGCGGGGGTAATCCGCCGGCAGGCGCAGTGTATCATCCTTGATCCGTATGCCAATGCCTTTTACCCGGACCCGAAGAAAGAAGGCGAGTGGAAGAAAGACGTAACGGCGATGAAACCCGGACTGCATGAACGGAAGTGGGAGCTTGATTCATTGTGTTACCCGATCCGGTTATCATACCACTACTGGAAAACGACGGGGGATACCTCACCGTTCGATGCCGAATGGGCAAAAGCCATGCAGCTGGCCCTGAAAACCTGCCGTGAGCAGCAGCGGAAGACGAATCGGGGACCCTACACTTTCGGACGCGAGACATCCTGGTCGACGGATACGGTGCCGGGCAATGGCTACGGCAATCCGACACGTCCGGTTGGCCTGATTCACAGTGTGTTCCGGCCATCGGATGATGCTACGGTGTTTCCGTTTCTGGTACCGTCGAACTGGTTTGCAGTGGTATCATTCCGGCAGCTGGCCACGATGATCGAGACACTGCATCCGGCCGTTCCGATTGCGGCCGATTGCCGCGCACTCGCCGATGAAGTAGAAAAGGCGTTGAAGCAGTATGCAATATATAATCACCCGAAATACGGCAACATGTATGCCATGGAAGTAGACGGATACGGTAACCGCCTGTTACAGGACGACGCCAATGTTCCGAACCTGCTGGCTATGCCGTATCTTGGCGCTTGTACCGCGTCTGATCCGATCTATAAGAATACCCGCAAGTTTGTATTGAGTGCCGATAATCCGTATTTCTTTAACGGCAAGGCGGCGCAGGGCATCGGCAGCCCGCATACGCTGGTGGAAAATATCTGGCCGATGAGCCTGATTATGCGCGCCTTAACGTCGACCGACGATCAGGAGATTCTGGCGCAGCTGCGGATGCTGAAGAAAACGCATGCCGGTACCGGTTTCATGCACGAATCGTTCAATCAGGATGATCCGTCGAAATTTACGCGGAAATGGTTTGCCTGGGCGAATACGCTGTTTGGTGAGCTGATTCTGAAAGTGGCCTCCGAACGGCCGCATTTGCTGGCGAAAGAGCTGTAAGGCAGTGGTGGCACGGCTTACGCTCGTGCCACCACTATTTTTTTGCTTACTCTTCTACGTAATTAAATTCTTTCGTAAAGGTTTCTTCCATGAAGTAAAGGGCGATCAACGCCAGACATATCGTCAGGAACCCTACACCCAACGCGCTGCCTAAAACGCCGACCTGCCCTTTACCCCATACAAATAAGGTTGTCAGCGGAATAACGGCTCCGCGAACGAAGTTAGGTACAGTGGTTGCGACGGTGGCGCGGAGGTTGGTGCCGAACAGCTCGGCCGCAATGGTAACAAACAGCGCCCAGTATCCATTGGCCAGACCGAGTAGAAAACAGATGATATAGAATGTGTTAAGGTCTTTGACCGGCATTAGCAGGTAAACCAGTACAAAGCCGAAGGACAGCAGGATAAACCCTCTGATGACTTTTTTACGGCTTTTCAGAAACTGACTCAGCAGGCCGCTTGCCACATCGCCGCCAACCTGCCCGAGAAAGGCAATCATCACGGCTTTACCGGCAACCACCGGCTCTGTCAGGCCCATCGCCTGCCCGAATTCGGGGGAGAACGTAATCAGAATGCCGACCACAAACCAGATCGGTAGCCCGACCAGAATGCATTGCAGGTATTTGAGCAGACGGGGTTTGCTGAAAAACAGCATCAGCAGGTCGCCGCGTTTTACCTGCCGGTCTTTAACGACTTCGAAAATGGCCGATTCCAGAATGTTTACACGCATCACAAGCAGCAACAGGCCCATGCCGCCGCCAACAAAATAGGAATTCCGCCAGGCGAACAGATCCGCCACAAAATAGGCCAGAATGGCGCCCAGAACGCCCATAGTGGCGACAATCGTTGTGCCATACCCGCGAATCTGACGGGGCAGCACTTCGGTAACGAGCGTAATACCTGCCCCCAGCTCCCCGGCCAGCCCGACGCCGGCGATGAACCGCAGAACCGCGTATTGAGACAGGGACGTGACCAGTCCGTTGCCGATATTGGCCAGCGAATAAATCAGAATAGAGCCGAAAAGAACGGATAGCCGTCCGCGCTTATCCCCCAGCACGCCCCAGAAAATACCGCCGATCAGCAGGCCGGCCATCTGCATGTTGAGCAGATAAATGCCCTCGGGCAGGAGCCGGTCCGTCCCGACGCCAAGGTCTTTCAGGCTGGGTACCCTGACAACGCTGAACAGAAAAAGATCATACATGTCGACGAGGTAGCCAAGGGCGGCTACCAGCACCGGCAGACTGAGTAGCTGGCTGGTTGATTTTTTGGGAAGAACGGGTTCCTGAACCATGAACGGTACTATTAATAGGTTGGGTTGTCAGAAAGTGTGGCGGTACAACCGGATGGTCGATTCATAATCAGCTGACCGGCAGGAAGTACCACCACGGAAAAGACTATACTTGTTGCGGCACCAGATACGGCGCGCGGTATTTGCGGGTAAGCATGCCGTTTGCTTCGGCATCCCCGATAAATTGTTCTTTTTTCGGATCGAACTTCAGCGTCCGGCCGAGGCGGTAGGAGATATTGCCCAGGTGCGCAATGCCGGATGCCAGGTGGGCCGTTTCGACCGGGCCGTTGAGCTTCGACTTATCCCGTGCCCGGACGGCTTCAATAAAGTTAAGGTAGTGATCACCACCGGCTTTGTTGGCCGGTCCGGGGGTACGTTCCTTGCCAAGGTACGTTTTGTAATCGTTGTACCCGTTAATGACCATGTAGCCTTTATCGCCGTAGAAAATATTGCCGATTTCGATGCCGTCTTCCTTATTGGTCATCCACGGACGGACTTCAAACTGAATCACTTTACCTTCTTTCGGGTACTTGTAAACGGACGTCAGCGTTTCCGGCGTTTCCTTGCAGTCGTTCCACAGGAATTTGCCGCCCGACGAGGTGATTTCTTCCGGTAAGCCGACATCTAAGCCCCACATACACAGGTCCGTTTCGTGGATACCCTGGTTGCCGATATCGCCGTTGCCGTAGTCCCAGAACCAGTGCCAGTTATAGTGCACGTAGTTTTTGCTGAAGGCTTTAGTCTGTGCCGGTCCCTGCCACATGTCCCAGTTCAGTCCCTCCGGAACGGGCGAGTTGCCCTGGTTACCGATATCCGGACGCCATTTGAACACCAGACCGCGGGCCATGTAGACTTTACCGATCAGGCCGTCGCGGAGGTGTTTGATCGCCTCCTGGATAGCCACCGAACTGCGGAGCTGAACGCCGTGCTGCACGATGCGGTTGTACTTCGTGGCGGCTTCGACCAGTTTGCGGCCTTCGTAGAGGTTATGCGCCCCCGGTTTTTCGACGTACACATCCTTGCCGGCCTGACACGCCCAGATAGCTGCCAGCGCATGCCAGTGGTTAGGCGTCGCAATGCTGACCGCATCTATGTTCTTGTCTTCGTACACGCGGCGCAGGTCCTGCTCGGTATGCACTTTGCGGTTATACGTTTTTTCAAAGTCGGCAGCGCGCTCGGCGGCAACCACCTTATCGACATCGCACAGGGTAACGACTTCGACATCTTTGAGCCGTGAAAAACCGGAAATATGGTCTTTTCCGCGGCCATTAACGCCGATAACGGCAACCCTGATACGGTCATTGGACCCGAAGGCATGGGACGGAATAATTGTCGGCATTCCCATAACGGCCAGGGAGCCCGTGGCCGCGGTTTTAAGGAAGTCACGGCGCGATTCAAGCGTACTCTTCATACGTGAATTAAGGTTTAGGAGTAAATTGTCACGTAGTCAAAAGCAAAAGACAATCAGGAACTAACGTGTATTTGTAACCTGATTTATGAAAATTATAACCGTGACGTGGTTAGTCCGCCATCGACCATGATGACCTGGCCGGTTGAGTAGGGGAAGTCGCCCTTTGCCAGCGCCGATACGGCCCTGCCGACGTCATCCGGAAGTCCCCACCGCTTTTGCAGGCAGAGGCCGTCTTCAATCAGTTTGTCATATTTGCCCGTTACACCGGCTGTCATATCAGTCCGGATGATGCCGGGCCGTACTTCGTACACCGGAATATCAAACTCGCCGAGCCGCACCGCAAAGAGCTGCGTCGCCATGCTGACGCCGGCCTTCGCCACACAATATTCCCCGCGGTTGACCGAGGCTACCGTTGCCGAAATGGACGAAACGTTGATGATACACCCCCAAAAGGAAGCATCTGCGTCTTTCTGGGCAATCAGCCAGTTGGCTGCGGCCTGGGTCAGGAAATAAGGCCCCTGCAGGTTAGTGGCTACTACGTAGGCAAAACTTTCTTCGGTGGCATCCAGAATGTCGCGACGCTCTTTCGGCGCTACCCCGGCATTGTTTACCAGCACATTCAGACGGCCGAAATGCGCATTAATCGTTGCCAGGATGTCGGCCCGGGCGTCGGCCGAGGCAATGTCGCCCTGGCAATAGAGCACATCGGCACCAAGGGCGCGCAGTTCGGCAAGGGGTTCCTGCACGGCGTCTTCCGGACGTACTCCGTTGATGGCCAGATCGAAACCTGCACCGGCGAGATGCCGGGCAATGCCCAGCCCGATTCCCCGGCTGCCGCCGGTAATTAAAGCGATTGGTTTCATGATGTACTACAGGCTGTCTTTAACCGCTTTAAGCTGTTCGGCTTCCGGACTTTTCTTATACAGCGGATCGAGCGGATAACAACCCGAAATGATGCCGTTGCGCGGAGCAGTGGTACAGTCCGAAAATGTCCGGCAAATCAGGTTCCGGGTCAGGGTTTTGCCTTCGACCATGTCGGCAGGCATGGTCGGGTAGGAGAGCACCATCCGCCCGAAACCGATGCTGTCGGCCATGCCGTGGTTAAGTACATATTGCGCCACGTTCGGCAACCACTCCTGTAAATACGAGTAGCCGGAGCCAATGATTGTCAGGTCAGGAAACGCCTGTTTGAGCGCATGGGTTACGTCGATCTGCCGTTTCACCCCGATCAGCGGGTCTTCCGGCGGCAGGTAGCCATCAGAAGGCGGGAACAGGGCCGGACGCATCAGGTGCGGGTTGTAGTAAGGACTGCCACCCGTAATGCAAACCAGCTCAATGTCAAGCGATTGAAGCAGCGCCAGAAACGCCTTGGTTTCGGTCAGGTCCAAGCCAAGACCGTTCTCCTGACCGCCAAACGCATATGGATAATTTTCGGCCGGTTCGGGAATACCCTGGCCGTCGGTACCTTTTTTAAACGGCAAAAAGTCAAAGGCGCTGAGCCGTACCCCGATGCCCAGACCCGGCGCGGCTTCGCGGATACCAGCCACAATGCTGCGGAGGTACCGCGTACGGTTTTCAAACGACCCGCCATAGCGGCCTTCCCGGTCAACGGCGCTCAGAAATTCATGGCCCAGATATCCGTGGCAGTGCTTAACGTCCACGAAATCATAGCCCGCCTGTTGAGCCAGCACCGCTGCGTCGATGTATTGCCGGATAATGCCGTCGATGTCGTCGTCGGTGAGGGTCGGGTGCTCCTGCGTCATACCGAACTTGCTGTTCAGAAACGGGTGACTGTACAGAATCTTTGGCTCAAACTGCTTGTGGCTGTGTGGTTTACAGAACCGCCCCGAGTGAGTCAGCTGCAGGCCGATCAGCAGGTCGTCGGTAGTATCGAATTTAGCCGCATGTTCGGTCAGGAGCAGCTGCCGGAGCGCCACAAACTCGTCGTAGGTATCCTTGTTCAGCACCAGCTGATTGGGGTTGGCCTTCCCGGAATGGCATACAGCAACCGCCTCGCAGCCAAACAGCAGTTTGGCCCCGCTGACGGCAAACTTGCGCCAGCGATTGCGGGTATAATCAGTCGGCCGGCCGTCAAGGGTGCCATCCCAGCCTTCCATCGGCAGAATACACAGGCTGTTACCGATCGTTTTGCCTGATTTCAGATGAATCGGTTTCCGGAACGGACTGTCAGCGGCCGGTAATAAAGTATCATCAAACGGCAGGTCGATCTGGTTGGTTTGCAGGTAGTTCCGGAGATCGCCGGCCGTTTTCAGTTGCGCCATGCGCGGAAAGCGGGGTTTGTATTTTTCGCTCATCGTGGCAAGCAGTTAAAAAACGTATAGTACGGTTGGGTTGAATCAGCAAGTCGCTGCACATAAAGCGCCAGTTCGCGTATGTGATAGTCGCCCCACATACTCGACTCCCCATACGGGAT
>NZ_CAMFHL010000213.1 GCF_945952095.1 uncultured Arsenicibacter sp.
AAGTGAAAAAGAAAAAACTTCGTGCCCCTTATCGTCTTCGCGTCTTGGTGGTAAATGTTTACACCACAAAGGCGTGAAGCACCTAAGCAGCACAAAGTGAAAAAGAAAAAACTTCGTGCCCCTTATCGTCTTCGCGTCTTGGTGGTAAAAATAAAATCAACACCCATATGCCAGTTCATTTGCCGATTGTAAGCCCCGAAGAAGCGGTTGCCTGTATTCAGTCCGGAAACCGCGTATTTATTCATAGTGTTGCCCAAACCCCGCACCGGCTCATTGCCGCCATGGTTGCGCAATCCGACCGGCTGCGCGATGTGGAAGTATGCCACATTCATACCGAAGGGCCGTTGCCGTATCTGGAGCCTCAATACGAAGGGATTTTTTACCCGAATTCGTTTTTCATCGGGGCAAACATGCGGAAACAGCTTAATCAGGGGCATGGCGATTATGTGCCGATTTTCCTGAGTGAAATCCCGCTGCTGTTTACCCGCAAAATACTGCCGGTCGATGTGGCGCTGATTCAGGTCTCGCCGCCGGACGAACACGGGTACTGCTCCCTCGGCCCGTCGGTCGATGTGTCGCTCTCGGCTATCGTATCGGCGAAGTACGTGATTGCGCAGATTAACCCGAACGTGCCGCGTACGCACGGAGATGGCATGATTCCGGTCTCGACCATTCACGCGGCCATTGAGGTAGATGACCCGATTTATGAAGTACCGGCAGGAGCCATTTCGCCAATCGAGCAGCAGATCGGGAAAAACGTAGCTAGTCTGGTGGAAGACGGCGCAACCCTGCAAATGGGAATCGGCGGGATTCCGAATGCCACGCTCGCTGAGCTGGTGCACCACCGCAGACTGGGCGTTCATACCGAAATGTTCTCCGATGGGGTCATTGACCTGATTGAACGCGGTGTGATCACGAACGAATGCAAAAAGGTAATTCCGTATAAAACCGTAACGGGATTTGTGATGGGGAGCCGCCGGGTGTATGACTTTATCGACGACAACCCCGGTGTGGCCATGAAGTCGACGGCCTACACCAACGATACGGCCATTATCCGGCGCAATCCGAAAGTAACGGCCATCAACAGCGCCATCGAAGTGGACCTGACCGGGCAGGTGTGCGCCGATACCATCGGCACGTTTCAGTATTCCGGTGTCGGTGGCCAGATGGATTTTGTGCGGGGCGCATCGTTGTCGGAAGGTGGTAAGCCGATCATTGCCCTGCCCTCGGCAACGAAATACGGGGAGTCGAAAATTGTGCCGTTTCTGAAAGAAGGAGCGGGGGTAACAACGACCCGTGCCCACGTGCATTACATTGTAACAGAGTATGGCATTGCGAACCTGTACGGGAAAAACCTCCGGCAACGCGCCCGTCTCCTGATCGACATTGCACACCCCGATCACCGCGAAGAGCTCGAACGCCAGGCTTTCGCCCGCTTCGGCCGAATATAAAGGGATGTACGAATTACGATATAGTTGAGAGAAAGATGTGGACTACATACGGCCGAAAGCCATGAAACGTCTACTGGCTTCGCTCTTTCGCTCTTTGTCCGCGCAGCGGCCACTCTTTCACTCTTTAAAAAGAAATGTCCGATATCACAACACGCGCCGATCTTGAGCAACTGATCGGGCAATTTTACGGGAAAGCCATGCAGGATGCAGTTATCGGGTTTCTGTTTACCGATGTGGCCAAACTGGATCTGGCGAGCCATGCACCGGTTATCGTCGATTTCTGGGAGATGGTATTGCTGGGCGGGACGGCCTACCGGCAGAATCCAATTCCGGTCCATCTGTCCTTGAACCGGCAATCGCCGCTGACGGCGGCGCATTTTGACCGTTGGCTGGCACTCTGGCAGGAAACCGTCGATGAGCTGTTTGCCGGTAACACCGCCGAACAGGCCAAAATCCGGGCCTTGTCCATCGCAACGGTGATGCAGACGAAGATTTATAATGACAAATAAATCACAGATGTAGCGGCAAGGCATACCCTTGCCGCTACGTTTTTTACGTTACAACGTCTTCTCCACGACGCCACCTTTGCGGCTGTCGACTTCGACAGTATATTTACCGGCGTTGCCTTTTACGACCCAGCGCACTTTGACGAAGCCCATGCCTGGAATGGTCGGTACTTCAAGGGTGCCTGGCGTGCGGCGTTGCTCACGGGTAATGCCCATGTCTTCGTTATCGACGATCATACCGGCCAGTACATTGGCGCCTTTCAGCGTAATATAATCCGGCCGCTCGATTTTGAACTTCACATCGTGGGTTGAGTGCGTTGGAATAACCCGCTGGTTTACAACGGTCGCCGTAACTTCCGTTAGGCCGTTACCCAGTGGTTTCGACGTAATGCTTTGCACATCGAGTTTTGGCGTCTGGAAGGCGTGGAACAGCGTAAAGGCCATGTTCCGGTGCGCATCCTCTTCGAGCATAAAGCCGGGGTGGTTGCGGATGTAGTTTTTCTTAGGCCCACCGATTTCAATGTCTCCGTACTGCGGGTGCTTAAACGGTTTCCAAGGCACATACGCATCATCCATCAGCAGGTACTTGCTGAACTGGTTGAATTCGTCGTTCTGGAACCGGTCATCGTCCGATTTGCGGTTAAACAGCTTGTACGACGTCATCAGCTCGTTGGAGAACGTGAAAATACCGCGTCCCAGCGCAAACCAGTCGATCTCGCCGCCGTATACAGTATACAAATCCTTGTAAA
The DNA here is from genome assembly GCF_945952095.1 of uncultured Arsenicibacter sp. Taxonomy (GTDB): domain Bacteria; phylum Bacteroidota; class Bacteroidia; order Cytophagales; family Spirosomataceae; genus Arsenicibacter. The sequence goes on from NZ_CAMFHL010000213.1 coordinate 2,707, forward strand.
TAACGAAGTAACGATAGCCTGGCAGCATTTTCTCACCTGCTTTCCCCATGACATCATACACGGCAATGTCGGCCGGTGAGTAGTAAGGCACGTCCTCTTCGGAGCCCGGACCGCGCAGCATCATCCCGCCATAGTTGTGGTAGCTCTGGGCACCGGCAATATTCGGGTGCGCAAAGAAAAACTTCTTAACCGCCTGGGTCTCCGGCAGTGTGCCCGGATAAAACAGCGCCCCCCGCTGGATATAATCCGGTTGCCAGCCCCAGCCCCAGTCGCGGTTCGGGTCGTAAGAGCCAACCAGATCTTCGTTGACCAGGCCGTCGCCGTCGTTGTCGAGGCCTTCGTAGCCCAGCATTTCATACTCACCCGGCTCGTCGGGTTTGGCCGGAATCATACGGGTCGGGTCGCTCGGGTCCTGTTTCATGCGACCCAGCGGTGATTTGCGGCGCATCATGACAATGTTGCCGTCTCCGTCCAGATCGTCGTATTTGTCCTCGTCAATCTGCCCGTCACCGTCGTCGTCCATCGGCATCATACCCGAGCGTGGTGAGTTCGGGTTGTTCGGGTTGCGGATAAAATCCTCGCGGGCATCGGGGTTGATGGTTGGTGCGATGTAAAATACCTTATCCTGCAACAACTCCTTGATGTGCGGTTGATCTGCGGCCGTTTCAACCAGATACCAGGCCGTATACATCGCAATTTCGGAACCCTGCAACTCATTGGAGTGAATGTTTCCGTCGATGTAAAAACCAGGCTTGCGGTCGGCCTTGCCGGTTTTGGCATCCGTGATGACCAGTACCCACATATCCCGCCCCTGAAACGATTTACCCATCGATTCAAGCTTGACGTATTCCGGATAGGCCTTAGCCAGATCCTGACAGAATTTTGTGATCATGCCGTAATCATTGTAGTGATTCCAGCGCATGGGCACTTTCGGGTTCGCCGGTGAACCAACGGCGCGGGTACCGTCGGGCAAAGTGGCAGGCTTATTCTGCTGCGCAAAGGCAGGTATTGATAAGAGGCTGATGGCCAGTAAAAATATCTTTTTCACAGCGGATTATTTAAGCGTTAGTTCGGTTGATTTGATTCCGGTCATGGCGTTGCCCGCTTCGAGTGTAACCTTGCCGGCCCCGTTGACCAGAAAATTAACGTCCATTGTTTCGCCCGCGGCCATCGCCCCGCGCAAAATCATCCGGCGACCGGAAAGGATCGTCTGGCCGTTCGCCAGCTTAAGTTCAACCTTCATTTTAGGCACGTACCGGACCCGGTCGCCCATTTCGGAGCCGGTCGGCAGCAGACCACGGTTCACGACCTGCGCCGATACCCGCGTCAGTCCGTTGCCGAGTGCTTCCGTTTTTACGTTTACAATGTCGATGGCAGGCATCTGGGTAGAAAACGCCGTCAGGAATTTCAGGTGGCGGCCGGCGTTGTCGTTCAGGAACTGTACCGGCGGATTGTTTTTGGCAAACGGTGCAATACCACCAACTTCTGCTTTGCGGCCCGGAAAATCGGGATGTTCAACAGTGGTCCAGTTTGTGAAGGCACCAGCGACCTTATTGGCATCGGCCCATTTCAGAAAACGGACATCGTCGTTATCGCCGGTTGCCGGAGCCGGTCCGCGCCCTGCCTGCGCGCGTCCGCGGGCGGTATCGGCAGGGGCAGCGGTTTTCGGCGCCCACCAGCCTGGTGTCGAGAAGCTCAGACGACCGTAATGGTAATAGGCAGTCTGGGCAAAATTACCGCGTGTGGCTGGCATGGCTGGAGCATCTTTCAGGCTCGTCTGCCCGTTGTAGAGCTTCGACACCTGATCGCCTACTGTAGCGTCTTTCTCCAGAATACCGGTAATGATGCGGCGGGCGGTTTTGCTGCGGTCGAATTTCGGTGCCTCGCTCAGGTTGTTGTACGGCCCGAAGGTAAATACAGCATACACGTTCGGCGCTTTGTACAGGAAGTCAAGCAACGCACGGTTTTCCGGTTCAGAAACCGGCATTTCGCCTGCACCCGGCGTGAAAAACGGGTAGTCGAAGGTAAAGTTTTTGTCGATGGCTACACCGCCGGGGCCGTCTTCGTTGAATTTGCCGTCCTTATCGTTGTCGATGCCTTCGGTAATAAGGATATACCGGCCGGTTTCGCCTTTTGCCGGATCGGCTTTTACCAGCACACGCGGATCGTCCTTACCCTGAATATACTGACCTGTCGGGTCTTCAATCCGGATCTGGGAGATAATGCCGTCGCGGTTGAGGTCTTCGGCCGGGTCTTCGTTAACGCGGCCGTCGCGGTCATCGTCGGTCTCCTGATCATTGCCGCTCCGCTCAAATTTGAGGGAGGCAAACGCCTGACTTTGAGCATCAGGGTTGACGAGCGGGAAAATGTACAGGGTTTTGGTATCCAGCAGGTGCTTAACGCTGTCGCTCTGAGAGGTCAGGAGCTTTTCGGCGAGCTGAACGGCCAGTTCGGTACCGGCCAGGTGACTGCCGTCAACGCCGGCCACGATGGCAAGGGCCGGTTTCTGAGCCGCCGCCCCGCGACCGAGTGTCAGTAGCCAGATGTCTTTGCCGCCAACCGATTTACCAACCGATTGTAGGTTAGCTGTGCCATTGGCCCGGCTGCTCAGCGAACGGAGCCGGTTGGTGAGTTGATTGTAATCGGCATAACCTCCGCTACTGTTCGGCGCGGGTTGGGCCATAGCCAACGCACTTGCCAATAAGGCAGGGGCAAGTCCGGTAATGAAGTGTTTCATGTAATCGGGGAAAGATTATTTTGAAGGGTACAAGTTTACACAGAATATATATAACCTGTTTCTTTTCGGAGCAAAGAGTAAAAAAAGCAGCGGTCCGGCCATTCTGCTGAGCAAACGACCGGACCGCTTTTTATATAGCTGTTAAGCAGGTGACTACTCTACTTTAAAGTCTGACTCCTTCAGGCCTTCATTGAAACGAACTTTGTCGATCGACGTTTCGCGGGCACCCTGCGGGGTTTCCTGGATCTGGATCGTCGGGTATTTCAGGCCCTTAAAGTCTTTGTATTTGCTATACTTAACGGTTTGCAGCATCGGGCCGCCACCTTGACGACCACCGCCCATTCCGCCACCCTGGCCTTGTCCGCCGCCGGGAGCACCGCCCTGACCCTGACCGCCGCCCTGGCCACCTTGTCCGCCGCCACGGCCACCCATACCACGACCGCCCATGCCGCCTTTGGATACAGTTTGTACTTTCAGTCCGCTGGCAACGTCATAAAATTCAGTCCAGCTTACCGAGCCGTCGGCATTGGCGAATGTCACTTTATACGCATCCTGACCATCCACTTTTTCAGTACCGTCGACAGTAGCTTTCAGTCCGAGCTCGGCGTAGTGGGCTTCCGGGAAAAGCGAATTTTGTAAAATATAGCTTTGAGCCGCCGGACCTTCCATAGCCTGAGTACCGCGCATGCCGCCGGAAGCCGCTTTAGTGCCGTCGGATGTCATTTTCATAACCTCCATACCATTCATGTTAATCGTCATAGACGATTTGCTCGGGGCTTTGGCTTTGCGGGTAATCAGGGCCGTGTTGCCGTTAAAATCGGCCGACATTTCGATCCGCAGATCAGTAATGCCTTTGACGAAATCCTTGCCGCCGATGGCTGCCAGGTACTTATCCAGCACTTCGTCGGCAGACGGTGTCTGGGCCATGGCTGAGAAAAGTGCAGCCGGCGTAAGTAAAAGGGTTAAGATGAGCTTTTTCATGTGTTTTAGCACTAAAACAAATAAGGGAATACGATTTTGCCAAAGGTAAAAATTCAAGTAAAAACCTGGCAATATTTTGATTATTTATTCCGGTTTAAGTTTAATCGTTTCAGTGAAAAAGCGCAAACTGGGCGAGGTAGATGCCGGCGCCGACTACATAGCCGATCAGGGCCAGCCAGCTGATTTTGCGGAGGTACCAGACAAAGTCTAAATGCTCCATGCCCATAACGGCAACGCCCGCCGCCGAACCGATCACCAGAATACTGCCACCGGTACCCGCGCAGTAGGCCAGAAACTCCCAGATCTTAGCGTCCGGCGGGAACGTCTGTATGTCGTACATGCCCATGGCTGCGGCCACAATCGGGACGTTATCGACTACCGCCGAAACGATACCGATCAGCAGTACAATCAGGTCGAGGTTGCCGACGGCTTTATCAAGCGATTGAGCCAGCGTGGTCAGTACGCCGGTTACTTCAAGCGTTCCTACGGCCAGCAGGATGCCCAGAAAGAACAGAATACTCGGTACGTCGATACGGCTCAGGGCGTAGGCAGCGGTAAACTTTTTCCGCTCAGCCTCATCTTTATCTTTGTGAATCAGCTCCGAAGCCACCCAGATGCAGCCCAGCACCAGCATCATGCCCATGTACGGCGGCAGGTGGGTAACCATCTTAAAGATCGGTACAAACAGCATACCGCCCAGACCAATTGACAGCATCAGTTTCCGGTTGCGGCGGGCTTCTGCCGTTACGTATGGCCGGCTGATCCCTTTCGTTGCAGAGGCTGTAGCAACCTGTGTTTCGGCCGGATAACTGAACGTAAGAATCGTCAGTGGTACCAGGAGCGCGGCCAGACTCGGCACAAACAAGGTCGTGATGATATTGCCGGTGGTTACCTGCCCGCCGATCCAGAGCATGGTCGTTGTTACGTCGCCGATGGGCGACCACGCACCGCCGGCATTGGCCGCAATGATGATCATGCCCGCGATGATTTTCCGCTGCTCCGCATTTTTGACCAGCTTACGGGCCACCGACACCATGACAATCGAGGTCGTCAGGTTGTCGAGCAGGGCCGACAGGAAGAAAGAAAGGAAACAGATAATCCAGAGCAGGGTGCGCGTATTGCGGCTGGCAATACGGTCGGTGATCAGCGTAAAGCCATCGTGGGCATCGATGAGCTCAACAACCGTCATAGCGCCCATCAGGAAGAACAGAATTTCGGAAACGCTGCCGAGGTGTTCGGTCAGCTGTTCTACAACCACGTGGCTGTCGCTTGTCATTAAGGCGTAGGTTGCCCAGCATAACACGCCCGTTATCAGCGCCGTTGCGGTTTTGTTGATCTGAATCGGGTGTTCTAAGGTAATCAGTAAATAACCAAGCAGAAAGATTGTGATGAGGGAGATGATCATGTCAGAAGCCGAAGCATACCCCGGCGTACAAATCTGTACCCCGCGGGTGAATGCCGTTGTTACCATTCCCAATAAGGCCAAAAATATTGTCAGATCCAAGCCAGAAAGGACCGACACGGGCCGAAAGACCAATTAAAATGGACTGGTTCAGGTACGTAACAGGGGCTGCCAGGGTTATCAGTTTGGTATCATAGCGCGGTACTACCGATATCAGCGTTGGCTGGCGAACCGCCGCCGCCTGACTGCTCAGTACGTTCTGCCGCCAGACAAAACCTATTCCGAACTTATCGGTGGCCTGTAGGTCGGCGGTCAGGTTGAGGGCTGTCGGCAGGGTCATTCTGAAACGCCCGAGGCTGGTGGCCGGCGACAGATTCAGTTTTTCGCGGACGACATTGGCTACCTGTTCAGGGCTGGTAATGTTGACGTTGTTAAAGTCGCCCGGGGTGAATTTGACATTCTGCTCGTTAACGTCATACGACTCGCCGTTATAAAAAATCGTACCGACGTCGGTCAGGCTCAGGCTTAGCTGCCAGACCGGCTGATCGTCTTCAACCTGGTTCATGATCGCAACACCAAAATCGGCGCCTACACCTTTGCCCGGCACATTACCCGAAAAAAAGGTACTCATCGTCAGCCGTTTGTTTTGCAGGTAATTCGTAAATGCCATGCGGGCACTAATCTGGCTGATCTGCAGGTAGGGATTATTAGGCGGGGTTGGCTCCGATTGCAGGGAATAATTCAGCTGGTCGTTGACCAGATAACCGGCGGTAAATCCGCGAAGGTATTTCAGGGTTGCACCGGCCAATACACGGACTGCATCCGTTTCCGCAATGGGTTTGGCATAGGTCAGCGCATATTCCGAATACACGTTGGCCCCGATGTTAAACCGGTTATTCTGGTTCGGAATGCTGTACAGCGCATTATCGGCAAGGCTGGCACGGATCGCCGACAGTAAGTCTTCCGACGCACCCAGTACCTGGGCGGTACCCCGCAGGCGGGTACTCAGGGTCAGACTGGCATCGCCGCCAACGGGTAAACGCAGGGCAGGACCCCGTAATTCACCCCAGACCGTTACGTTTTTAGGCTGGCCGTCGAGAATTTCCTTCGTGTAGGACGGTTTAAAGTCAAGGGATCCGTCAGAACGTTTGTACTGATCGGGAACATTGTTTGTCAACAAGGTCAGGATCGAGTACGGCGCCTGATACCGGACAAAGTTGTTATTAACATGAATATTAGCCGCGGCTATATTCAGATCAAACTTATGCGGAGAGTCGGCGGATAAGGCCGGATTAATATAGGTGCGATGTGTGCCGCTACGCGGATTAGTCGACAGTCCCAGAAAATTTTGAGCCGGGCTTGCTGTTGCGAGAAACAACAGGCCCGGCCCTAACAAAAGCCTTACATTCATGCCTCAGGCGTTTTTTTGCCCCAAAATAAGTAAATCAGTAGCAGTTGGCAGCAGCTTCAGGGAATATTTTGTCATATTTACTGATGCTACTGCCGGAACCACTGCCACTGTACCACACCACTATTATACACCTTCAGCTTCTACTTGTTTGACTTCGGGCACCAGACGGGTCATCAGATTTTCGATACCTGCCTTGAGAGTCAGCGTCGACGATGGACAGCCGCTGCACGCGCCCTGAAGTAATACCTTCACAATGCCGGATTCCGGTTCGAAGGAATAAAAATTAATGGCTCCTCCATCTGATTCAACTGCCGGACGAATATATTGTTCGAGCACCGCCTTGATTTTTTGAACGGTTTCTGAGTCTGCATCAACCCGTACCGAGTTAGCATCAACCGTACGCTGGGCAAAGACCGGCTGCTTCTCATCGAAGTATTGCTTCAGAAACTGCTTTACCTCAAACATAATGTCATCCCACTCGGTCACATCATCCTTGGTAATGGTAATAAAATTGCCGGCAATAAATACGCGCCGCACAAAGTCAAAGCCAAACAAGGCAACCACAAGGGGAGAGGCTTTACCGTCGAGCAGGGCGTCACCTGGTTCGGCATAATCGAATGAAAGTCCGTCGGGCACGAGTTCGACGTTCAGCACAAACTTCATTGAATTGGGATTCGGGTTTTGCTGCGCGTAAATCGATATAGGACGCTGGAGAAGATCGTTCATTGTCGGGGAATTGTAAAATCGCTTCGTATTTTCCGGTTCGGCTTACCTGACCTCAGGTTGAAACCGGCAGGACAGGAAGTTGTCTCAGTCAGAAACACACGCCCGGGCAATTTAGTTGCCATGTTTTATACGAAAAATCCCGCATGGGATACCATGTTTTATACGAAAAATCCCGCATGGGATACCATGCGGGATTTTTCAGGACCGTATGCCGGGTCGTGGCTGCTTATTCAGCAGGTACGATGTGAACATACGAGCGGTTGCTGCGGCCAGCCTGGAATTTAACCACGCCGTCAACCAGAGCAAACAGGGTATGGTCGCGGCCGATGCCAACGCCTTCACCCGCGTGATGTTTTGTACCGCGCTGACGCACGATGATGTTACCGGCGATAGCTTTCTGACCACCGAACAATTTAACGCCAAGGCGCTTGCTTATCGAGTCGCGGCCGTTCTTGGAACTACCTACACCTTTCTTGTGTGCCATTTTGTTTTGTGTTTAAGGCTTAACGTGTGTTAAGGCCAAACGTTACAGAGTTATATCTTCGATTAACACCTTCGTCAGGTACTGACGGTGGCCGTTTTTCTTTTTGTAGCCTTTCCGGCGTTTCTTTTTGAAGACGATTACTTTTTCGCCTTTCAGGTGTTCAACGATTTTCGCCGTGATAGAAGCACCTTCAACTACTGGAGCACCTACAGAGATGCTGCCTTCGTTATCAACAAGGAGAACTTTCACCTTGTCGGATGCAAGCACAGCGTCAGCATCACCCTCTAAACGGTGTGTATAGATAGAGCGACCTTTCTGAACTTTGAACTGCTGTCCTGCGATCTCTACGATTGCGTACATGATTCGTGTATAATTTTGGAAATGAGGGTGCAAATATAGGGAAATCTATTGATTAAGGCCAGTGTAAAGGCAGAAAAAAACTATTACAGGCGTAGTACGTGTAATATAATGCTCCGCACCAACAGTACGGACCCGTTAAACGCTAATTAGCAGCCTGTAACGGTCCTTTTGCATAGGTTCCTGCCTGTAGCCGGCGCTTTACAAAAACCTGCCGGCGGCGGGCCACTTCAACCTCATCGCCGTTGCTCAGCAACAGCCGCAGCCGCCGTGGCTGACTGGGTGTCGACAGTACAGCACGGATGTGTTGCGGGTTAACGATGGCATCTTTCCGGACGCGGATAAAATCGGTCAATTGTTCCTGGTACCATTTGAGCGTATAGGCACTCATCTGGGCGGGCCTGCCCTGTTGATAAATGCGGGTGTAGTTCCAGTCACCTTCCAGCCAGATGATGGACTGGGCCGCAATCGCCTGTTTGTCGAAGCGGATGTAGCTGGCAGAGGTTGTCGTGGTGTTTATCATATGCTTTAGGGGATTGTGTTTCAGGAAAAAGAGGCCGTATTTATGGACGTAGTATGCCGGAGCTACCGGACGTGTACGGTGAGGGGGTAACGGATCGTGTACTCATGGGCCGGTTCAGTAAGTGAAATGCGTTAAGACCAGATGGCTGGCGCTTGCAGGAGAAGCGCTTACACGATGTAAAGTTTCGACAAGATCAGGCAGGATACTATCCCCCAATTGGGGGATTTATAGGGTTTATTTTGATAAAAACAGGGAGAAAGATGACGGGATAACTGGATGTAGCGTTAAAAGCCGGTCATTTCTTCTATAGATGTAATGAAATTGTTAAACAGCTGATGTTAGCTACTGTGTTTTGGTCTTTCGTCAGAAAGAGTAAATCGTGAAGTCCTTTTATTAATAGATGCCGGCCATTTGCCTCATTGGGAAAATGCCGCTATGGTAAACCAGCTATTGCTTACGTTTTTCAGGATTGTGAAAGCTACACCTAAAACGGCATCTTCACCGAGGTCTGAATCAGGTTCGTGGCCGCTTTGGCGATGATTTTACCGTCGGCAGACCGGATGACGCTTTCGGCGTGAATGATGTTTTTGCCGGTCCGGACGGCTTGTGCGGTGGCGGTGATGACCTCACCCAGCCGGGCGGCGTGCAGAAAATCAACGTTCAGGTTTACCGATGTATAGGCGTATTCCCGCCCGAGGGTAAAGACCATAGCCCCGGCAATGTCGTCCAGAATGGCTGCCGCCGCCCCGCCGTGTAACACACCCGCCGGATTCGTCAGCTCTTCGCGGACAATGTAGTCAACCACCAGTTTACCAAATTCGGCCTCCCGTAAAGTACCGTTCAGCCAGCGGCCAACCGGCGACGGACTGTTCGTCATTGACTGGCCGAGCATTGATTGAAAAAAAGTCAGACGGGCATTTGTTTCCATGATAATTCCTCAATTTTAACGGCACAAGTTTAGTTCATGGCTGCTTAACGGCGAAATTTGTACACAAATATATTCCCGTCGAGTCGATATAGTAGTTGGATTTAACCAGGCCAAATGGCGTTCGCTTGCTTATTTTTCTGTACTTTCCTGTGAGGTTTTCGTGAGTTGTGTTACTTTTGGGCGTTTTTTTTAAAAGATCTTCCCCTATACGAGCGGATGAACTATACACTGACGCAAATACCCGAGCGTACCGTGAAACCCCGTCAAAGCGGGTTGACAATGGTAATGGACAAGGGCTTGAGCATACGGCAGGTCGAAGACTTGTTAGCAACATCAGCCAGCTATATTGATATTGTGAAATTGGGGTGGGCAACCTCATTTGTTACCCCGAACCTGACCGAAAAACTGGCGGTCTATCGGGATGCCGGCATTCCCGTTTACTTTGGCGGGACGCTGTTCGAAGCTTTCGTGGTCCGGAATCAATTCGAAGATTATCAGCGCCTTCTGGATCGGTATGATCTGAAGTATGCTGAGGTATCTGACGGATCAATTGAGATGCCGCAGGATGTAAAATGTGAATACATCAGCAAACTGGCAAAGCAGGTGACGGTCCTCTCGGAAGTCGGCTCGAAAGACGAAGCAAAGATCATTCCGCCTTATAAATGGATTCAGCTGATGCAGGCCGAACTGCAGGCCGGTGCCTGGAAAGTAATCGGCGAAGCCCGCGAAGGCGGTAACGTCGGTCTGTTCCGGTCGAGCGGTGAGGTTCGTCAGGGGCTTGTGGAGGAGATTCTGACGCAGGTGCCGTTTGAAAGTATCATCTGGGAAGCGCCTCAGAAATCGCAGCAGGTCTGGTTTGTAAAATTGCTGGGTACGAACGTGAATCTGGGCAATATCGCTCCGCACGAAGTGATTCCGCTCGAAACCATCCGTCTTGGCTTACGCGGCGATACATTCACTCATTTTCTGGATAGCGCAAAGCTGTAATCCACCAATTCACCCGCTGATCGCTACGGCATCGCGCAAACCAATGCAAACCAATGGAGCTGATTAAATCACTGATCGATTTTTTACTACACCTCGACCGCTACCTCGATGCATGGGCCAATGATTACGGCTTGTTACTGTATGCTATCCTGTTCCTGATCGTCTTTACGGAAACCGGTCTGATTGTGATGCCCTTGCTGCCCGGCGACTCGCTGCTGTTTGCTGCCGGTGCCCTTGCTGCCCGCGATACCAACGACCTGAG
>NZ_CAMFHL010000214.1 GCF_945952095.1 uncultured Arsenicibacter sp.
TGGGATCGCTGGTGATGACTTTGCGCCGGATCAGGAACCCGTAATAACTCCGGAGGGTAGCAATTTTCCGGTTGATGGAGGTCTTATCCAGGTCTGCTTCTACAAGCGTAACAATCCAGGCCCGGATCTGGCGGAAATCGGCTTGTTCGGGGTGCGTCAGCGAAAACTCGTTTGCCAGAAACAGCTGAAACTGTTCCAGATCCTTGCCGTAGGCCGTGAGAGTGTGGTGGCTCAGCCGTTTTTCGAAACGGATGTAATTCAGGAAGTCTTCAGTACTGATCTGCGGGGCGGTTGACATAAGGACGAAAATACGGGATTCCGCAGAACGGAGCGATATACTGCATAACAAAAAAGCAGCGAACTTCACAGCTCGCTGCTCTCTCTAAGATCTGTACCTGGCGTCAACGAAACGTTCGTGATTGCGCGCTAATCCGTCGGTTTGTCAGAGCGCCGGTATCAACAGACTATTGCTCGGTGTGCTTGCCGTACATTCTTTCTTTGTACGTAGCCTTGATAACCTGAGTACGACGTTTTACTGAAGGCTTCGTGAAAGCCGTCCGTGAACGCAGTTCACGCAATACGCCCGTCTTCTCGAATTTCTTCTTGAAGCGTTTCAGGGCTTTGTCAATTGATTCGTTTTCTTTTACGTTTACTATAAGCATATCCGGATATTAAAAATTTCGCTAAAAAACGGAGTGCAAAGATAGTATGTTTGCATTAATGAAGCAAGCAGTGATTGACTTAGGCACAAATACCTTCCATCTGATGGTCGTTGAGAAAGCGGCCGATGGAACGCAGACAACCCTGTTTCGGGAAAGCCGCCCGGCAAAAATCGGTAAAGCAGGCATCAATCAGGGAGTTATCACCGAAGAGGGCATTGGCAGGGCGCTCGGCGTACTTGGTTATTTCCGGGAGCAGCTCGACCGGCTGGACGTTCCGGCCGAACAGGTCGTGGCGATCGGTACGAGCGCTATCCGGGTGGCAAGGAATCAGGCTGAATTTATTGACCGCGTGCGCGAAGCGACCGGCATCCGCATTCAGGTGATTTCGGGAGATCAGGAAGCTGACTATATATATTATGGCGTAAAAGCGTCCGGAGCGCTGAAAAATCCCGACGATACCTGTCTGATTGTCGACATCGGCGGCGGCAGCGTTGAGTTTATCATCAGTGCGCGGGACCGGATGCTGTGGAAGCAAAGTTTTGAAATCGGCGGCCAGCGGCTGATGGAGCGGTTTATGCCCGACCCGAAGCAGGCAATCAGTGCCGGGGCGGTCCGGCGGCTGCGGGATTACTTTCAGGAACAGCTGTTGCCGCTTGTGAATGCCCTGCACCAGTACAGCCCGCGGTCAGGAGCACCGCTCCGGCTGGTGGGCTCGTCGGGGTCGTTTGATACGCTGGTCGATATGTGGTATATGCATAGTCAGGGCGTATGGCCGCCGGCTGATCAGGCCGCCTTTGACCTGCCGCTCGATGAATTTTACCGGTCGTTTGAACAGCTGATGACCCGCGATCATGAGGAACGGATGCAGTTGCCGGGCATGATTGAGCTGCGCGTCGATATGATCGTTGTCGCCGTCTGCCTGATTGACTACCTGATCCGGACCTTCGGCATTCAGCAGATTACCACTTCGATCTATTCGCTGAAAGAAGGCGTGCTGGCCAACATGCAGTCGATGCGGGATTAAGAGCGCGTAAACCGGTAAAAGTCTGCGGATAACCCCTTTACGGAATAGCTCCTAACAAAACCCTTATGAAATCGGAAACCAACGAAAAATCATCGCTCAGCAACCTGCTGTACACCCTGCTTATCCTGATTGCGGTTATTCTGGCCTTGTCGTTTCCCGGCCTCTTTACGAGTGTGGGCGGCTTCCCGCTTAAAAAGCTGATTATTCCTTTGCTGCAGATCATCATGCTGGGGATGGGAACCACCATGGCCCTGAAAGATTTTGAGGGTGTGGTCAAGCAGCCGCGTGCAGTACTGATCGGCGTTGTGTTTCACTTTATAATTATGCCGGCGCTGGGCTTCACGCTGGCCAACGTATTTAATTTCCCGCCGGAAATTGCGGCTGGTGTGATTCTGATCGGCTGCTCGCCGAGCGGGCTGGCCTCCAACGTAATGTGCTTTATCGCAAAGGCCAACGTGCCGCTGTCGATTACCGTAACGTCGATTTCGACGCTGCTGGCTCCGGTCATGACACCGCTGCTGATGAAACTGCTGGCGGGACAGTTTGTGTCGATTGACTTCTGGAAAATGGTAATCGAAATCATGGAGATCATTATCCTGCCGGTAATTCTGGGGCTTATCCTGAACCGGATCTTCCATAAATCGGCCGTAATCCTGAATAAGGTCATGCCGCTGATCTCGATGGGAGGGATCGTCCTGATCGTTGCCATTATCACGGCGGCCGGCCGCGACAGTCTGCTGACCGTTGGCTGGACGCTGGCCCTTTGTGTGCTGATTCACAACCTGAGCGGCTTTGTGTTTGGCTACTGGACCGCCCGGCTGTTCAAACTCGATGAGCAGAGCAGCCGCACCGTAGCCATCGAAGTCGGCCTGCAAAACGGCGGGCTGGCCTCGGGCATTGCCCTGCAGATGGGGAAGGTCGCTACGGTAGGGCTGGCCCCCGCCTTATTTGGGCCGATCATGAACATGACCGGCTCCTTGCTGGCAACCTACTGGAGCCAGCGGCCACCGAAAGAACAGCCGGCTGAACTGACGCCTGAGGTAGCCTGATCCTGATTTCAGCCCCTTTTATAGCACCGGATACGTGAAACTTCGCTGAAAGTTTTACGTATCCGGTTTTTAATTGTAGGATTTTTAGAAGTTACAAACTTTAATTTCACTAATTTGGTTGATATGTCAACAGTATTTATTTTTGCCCCATGTCAACGACAACAGCACAGGATATAAAGGAACGGGTTGCAAAACAGTTAGGACGGCTGGTCGGATTTAATATTAATCACGTGGCTCACCTGATGGCAAAGCACGTGAACCGGGAACTATCGAAAACGGGCTATACCCTGCAAATGGAGCAGCTGCCGGTCCTGTTTATGATTTATTTTTCAACCGAACTGATGTCGCAGCAGGAGATTGCCAATCTGTTGCAGAAAGATAAGTCCGGTATACAGCGCACCATCAAAACACTGGAACGGGATGGTTATCTGCGGGTTCAGCAGGACGACGTTGACCGCCGTAAAAACAATGTACAGCTAACGCCCGCGGGCCGGAACATTGTCGATCGTGTGGTTCAGTCAGCCCATACCTTTGATCAGGCACTGACCAATAAACTGACCACGGACGAGGTTGATACACTACTGGCGATTCTGAATAAGATTGCCGGTAATCTGGAGAATTAAACTTTTTTTTATAGTTATTGTTGACATATCAACAGTAGATATGTCAACGGAGTCGGAGAATATAAATCATGAAAACCAGGATCATACTCAGTGGACTACTTGCCTTGGGCGTTACGCTGGGTGCAAAAAGCCAGTCGGCGACATCAGGGCAGCCGGCTGCACAGACGCAGCCGGCCGGATGGTCGCTGAAGGATTGTATTAGCTACGGATTAAAGAATTATGGTACGGTCCGTATTGCGGGGTATCAGACGCAGATTGCCGATCAGCAGGCCCGGGAGGCCATTGCAGGGTATCTGCCGCAGGTAAATGCATCCGGTAACGTTACCGATAACATTAAGCTACAGACAACGGTATTGCCGGCCGGTATTTTCGGACCGGAGCCGACACGGGTCGCGTTTGGTACGAAATACCAGACAACGGCCAGCGCGTCGGTTGATCAGGTGATTTTCGACAAGTCGCTGCTGGTAGGGATCAAGGCGGCAAAACCCAATACCGAAAAGGCCGAACTGAATGCCCGGCTGACAAAGGAGGATGTGGTCTACGCCATTGCCAGCAATTACTATCAGGTATTTGTTGTGCAGCAGCAGATTGCGCTGCTGAACGATAACCTGAAACGGACGGAGCAGGTACTGAATATTCTGAAGTTACAGCGTGATAACGGCGTGATTCAGCCGGTCGATTACACACGGACGGAGGTAAATTACAACAGTACGAAATCACAGTTGACGCTGGCCGAAAGTAATCTGAAACTGGCGCTCAACCGCCTGAAGTTCCAGATGGGTATGTCGCAGGAACAGAACCTGAATCTGTCGGATAACACGTTGACCACGAAAGTGCCTGTGATCGAAAATACCGGATTTGATGCCCGGAACCTGACCAACTTCCGGATTCTGGAGACAAACCTGGCCTTACAGAATCTGGACAGGGAGCGGATTAAAGCCGGTTACCTGCCTAAACTGAGTGCTAATGCCGCCTATGGTACGCTGGCACTGGGCAATAACTACTGGGAATCGCTCGGGAAATTCAGCGGTTTCGGCAGCGTAGGCCTGCGGTTAAGCATTCCGGTATTTGACGGTTTCCGCCGTGATGCCCAGATCAAGCAGTCAACGCTGAATATCAATATTCTGCAGGAGCAGCAACGCCTGAATGTGGCCTCGTATGAACTCCAGTTCAACAATGCGCAGACGCAGCTGCAGCGGGCACAGGTCTCATTGCAGAACGACGAGCGTAACATTAAACTGGCGCAGGAGGTTTACGATGTGACGACACTCCAGTACAAACAAGGTACTAAACCATTGACCGATCTGGTCAATGCCGAAACATCATACCGCCAGGCACAGAGCGATTACATCAATTCACTACTCAATTATAATCAGGCACGGTTAGACCTTGAACAGTCACAAGGTTCCCTGCTGTCGTTTTATAACCAACTCTAATTATCCGGAATCGGGCTCGATGAATGGGTGGGCCCTTTACTGACCTCAATCATCATGAAAAAGACAACCATTATTATCCTTGTCGCGCTGGTAGGTGTTTCGGCTCTGATCGCTTTCCGGCTGGCATCCAATAAAAAGGTAATTGATGCGAAAAACCAGTTGCCGACTACAGCAAACGTGGCGATTCCGGTTACGGCAGCAACCGTTGCGGAAGGGGCCGTTGACCAGCAGCTGGTGAAAACCGGTAACCTGATCCCGTTTAAGGAAGCTGATATCATGGCTACCGTAGCCGGTAAGGTAACCCGTGTCAGTTTTGATCTGGGTTCATCTGTCCGTCAGGGAGCAACGCTGGTGCAGGTAGACAGCAAGCTGAAAGAATTGTCGCTGGAAGCAACGGAACTACAGGTGGATAAGCTGAAAAAGGACGTTACCCGTTACAATACCTTGCTGGCCGGTAACGCAACCACCGAAATTCAGGTCAACGAAACGAATTACAATTATAAAAACGCCCTGAATCAGGCGGAGCAGATCAAAAAACAGATTCAGGATGCGGCCGTTCAGGCACCCATCAGCGGGCGTGTTGTAAAGAAAAACATTGAGCCGGGCGAGTTTGTCAATGTCGGAACATCGCTGGGTACTATTCTGGATGTATCCCGCCTGAAAGTACAGGTATTGGTGAACGAAAAGGATGTGTATTCACTGCGGGAGGGCCAGTCGGTACGGGTTTCGGCCGATGTGTTCCCGAACCGTCAGTTCGAAGGTCGTATCTCCTACATTGCGCCGCAGGGAAATGACGAACACAATTACCCCGTCGAAATTACGCTGAGCAATGGCAATGTGCTGAAAGCCGGTACGTTTGTCAACGTTGACTTCTCGCAGAAATCAAAGCAGCAGGCGTTGCAGATTCCGCGTTCGGCACTGGTTGCCAGCATCAAGGCCCCGTATGTATACGTGGTTGAAAACGGCAAGGCCCGCCAGCGGGTAATTACTATTGGCCGTGATTTCGGTGATACTGTGGAGGTGACCGGCGGATTAGCCGCAGGCGAGCAGGTGGTCACAACCGGCCAGCTGAATCTGAGCGATGGGATTGCGGTACAAGTAACGAAATAATCACCGGTAAGGTAAAGCCATGTCAATAACCGAAGTAGCCATAAAACGACCATTGCTGGTGACGACCATTTTCACCGTCATGGTCCTGTTCGGCTTCATGAGCTACAAGCAGCTGTCGTATAACCTGCTGCCAAAGTTCGAAGCGAACGTAATCAGTGTATCAACCATCTATCGGGGAGCTTCTGCCGATGAGGTGGAGACCAACGTCACCAAACGCATTGAAGATGCCCTGTCGTCGATCGAAGGCCTTGACCGGATCACATCGACCTCGCAGGAAGGCGCTTCCATTGTTATTATGCAGCTGAAAAACGGGGTAAACACGACCCTTGCTCAGCAGGATGCACAGCGGAAGGTGGATCAGATTCTGAACCTCCTGCCGGACGGCGTCGATAAGCCAACGATCAACAAATTTTCGACCGACGAACTGCCTGTACTCCGGATGGGTGTAACGGCAAAAATGTCGCCGACGCAGCTCTATGACCTCATTGATGATAAAATCAAGCCGCAGCTGTCGAACGTGCCGGGTGTGGGGCAGATCAGCATCATCGGGGGCAGCGAGCGGGAAATTCAGGTCAACGTTGACCAGGAAAAACTGAAAGCCTACGGGCTGTCGATCGGTCAGGTGTCGCAGGCAATTAACGCCGCCAACACCAGTTACCCGGCCGGTCAGATCGAGACCGACAAAAGTCAGTACTCGATCCGTTTCGACGCTACGGTTTCGACGACGCAGAAAATGCGGAGCCTGATTGTGGCGCGCCGGCCGTCGGGAGGTGAAATATTACTGAGTGACATTGCCGAAGTGGTAGACGGTACGGCGAAGGCAACGGCCATTAACCACATAAACGCGCTGCCGTCGGTTGGTTTGCAGGTGCAGAAGCAGTCGGATGCCAATGCGGTAGACGTGAGTAAGCTGGTGCGTGAGCGGCTGACGAAGATCGAAGGCCAGTTTAAAAGCGTGGGACTTAAGTTCAACGTGGCGTCTGACCAGTCAATTTACACCCTGGCCTCAGCCAATGCCGTCGTTGATGATTTGTTCCTGGCGGTATTAATCGTATCGGTGGTGATGCTGATGTTCCTGCACAGCTTCCGGTCGTCGCTGTTCGTACTGGTGGCCCTGCCATCGTCGATGCTGCCGACTTTTGCGCTGATGTACCTGAGTGGCTTCTCACTCAACCTGATGACACTGATGGCCCTCTCGCTGGTGGTTGGTATCCTTGTCGATGACTCGATTGTGGTCCTTGAAAACATCAACCGCCACATGGAAATGGGGAAAGACAAGCGGACAGCGGCGCTGGATGGCCGGAACGAAATCGGCTTTACGGCCCTGGCCATTACATTGGTGGACGTTGTGGTATTCGTACCGCTGGCGATGACCTCCGGTCTGATCGGGAACATTCTGCGGGAATTTGCGCTCGTGGTTGTCTTCTCAACCCTGATGAGTCTGGTAGTTTCCTTTACGCTGACACCGCTGCTGGTATCGCGTTTCGGGAAACTGGAAGTGCTGAATCCGAAATCACTCTGGGGCAAGCTGAATATTGGTTTTGAGCGGTTCCTCGATAACCTGAAAGAAGGCTACGGCCATGTGCTGACCTGGTCACTGGGGCACAAGCGATACATTTTCCTGCTGACGATTGCCATATTTATCGGGGCGGTCGCCCTGGTGCCGGGTGGTTTCATCGGCGCCGCGTTTATGCAGCAAAGCGACCAGGGCGAGTTTAACGTCAGCGTCGAACTGGATCCGACGGCGTCGATTTACCAGACCAATCAGCTGTCGCAAAAGGTGGAGCAGATTATCATGAAGCACCCTGAGGTGACGAATGTGTTCACCAACGTAGGGTATACCAACAACGGGGTCGCTACCTCGTCGAACAGCAATATTGCGGACATTAACGTGAAGCTGGTTGATAAGAAGGAGCGTAAGCTGTCAACCGAAGAGTTCGGCAGCATGGTGAAGGGCGAAATTGCGCAGATTCCGGGTGTTCGCGTAACGGTGAGTCCGGTGTCGATTGCCGGTGGTACGCAGGCGCCGATCCAGATTGCGATAAAAGGTACTGATTTGCCGTCAATCCGTCAGGCGGCGGCGCAGGTGAAAGCCGTAGTACAGTCGGTGGCTGGTACGCAGGACGTTCAGTATTCGGTGAAAGACCCGAAACCGGAAGTAACGGTAAACCTGAACCGTGACCGCATGGCACAGTTGGGCATCAGCGCCGCCGATGTCGGACAGGCGCTGCAGATTGCCTACCGTGGTGATGACCGGTCGAAATTCAAGCAAAACGGAAACGAATACGATATTCTGATCAGCCTTGACAAGTTTGACCGTTCGAATCCGAATGACATCAGTCACCTGACATTTGTCAACAACCAGGGCCGTACGTTTGAGCTGTCGCAGTTTGGTACGGTGCAGCAGAATACGGGTGAGAGCGTGTTGCAACGGATCGACCGGCTATCGTCGATCTCGGTAAACTCACAGGTTGTCGGTCGCCCATCGGGTTCGGTAGGGGCCGATATTCAGGCCAAAATGGCCAAAGTAAAACTGCCGGATGGTATTTCGATTCAGTATCTGGGCCAGCTGGAACAGCAGTCCGATGCCTTCGGCAGTCTTGGTCAGGCCCTGTTACTGGGTATCCTGCTGGTGTACTTCATCATGGTAGCCCTGTACGAAAGTGTGGTCTATCCGTTTGTCGTCCTGTTCTCGATTCCGGTTGCGCTGGTAGGTGCCTTGCTGGCACTGGCCTTATCGATGCAGAGTCTGACGGTGTTCTCTATTGTGGGGATGATTATGCTTCTCGGTCTGGTAGCAAAGAACGCGATCCTGATCGTTGACTTCACCAACCAGCTGAAAGCAGAAGGCATGCCGGTTGTCGAAGCGCTGATTGAAGCCGGTAAAGAACGTCTCCGCCCGATTCTGATGACTACGCTGGCGATGATTGTCGGTATGTTGCCGATTGCGTTGGCCAGCGGGGCGGGTGCCGAGGTGAAAAACGGGATGGCATGGGTTATTATCGGTGGTTTGTCCAGCTCGTTACTGTTAACACTGGTTGTCGTTCCATCGGTATATCTGGTCGTTGACCGGATCATTGCCCGGTTTTCGGGTAAAAAAACGACGCCGAAGAAGCCGGAAGAACTAACGGCGGCTAAGGCAATAAGCTAAGTCGATGCATATTATCAACAGCAGGGCGGGCCGGAGCAATCCGGTCCGCCCTGTATTTTTTGAGGCTGGATTGGTTTGACAATGGATAAATTTTACCACATAGGCACATAGCTCACAGAAGTGTTTCAAAAAAACTATGTTTATCTATGTGCCTATGTGGTAAAATACGTGAAGTGAACGTCAGCGTACATGCCATTACATTGCTTTCCTGCTTAGGATGTCGGCATGGTGCTGCGTATGATAATCAGTGAAGTAAATCATCTCACGCACCGTAAATGGCCCAAGGAGCGGGTGTTTCCAGACGGTATAGGCATCCAGATCCGTTTCGGGGATAGCCTCAACATGCGCCAGCAGTTGCGTAGTCATAGACTGCCAGCGTTCCATCCATTGTGCCGGGCTAAGGTTTTCCAGTTCGGGTTTTGGATTGGTGTTCGGGTTATTGGCCCCGGGAAAGCGGGCGAGTTGTTCGAGGTAACCGGCCTTGATCGCCTCAAAACTGCGCGATTCGCGGGCTTCCGGACGCCACGTGGCCCGACCGGCCTCGCTCAGCAGGCGGCTTGTGCCATAATCGGCCAGGTAGATATGGGAAAGCTCCTGCGCGATGGTCCATTTACCGTTCTGCGGGCGGTGAAGCTGCTCGCCGGTGACGATACCAATAAAGTCAGCCATAGCCTGGAGGCTGGTGGCTAGTGAAGCGGATAAGGGTATTGCTGTCATGTTCAGGAAGATTAAGTTATCCGGTCAAATCTGAACAATAAAAGTTGCATATACAACTTTGTCGAATTAAATTTGTCTATGGACGCAGAAAACTACTGCATTGCGGGTCGGCTGCGCATGCTTTCCCGCATCATGACCAGCCTGTATAACGGGGCGTTTAACGGGGAGGAAGTGACCTTGCCTCAGGCAGGGCTCCTGATGTATATTTTTGCAAAACCCGGCATCCGTCAGGTCGAATTAGCCCAGCTGCTGTATATCGAAAAGTCGGGCATGAACCGTGAACTGCAGCTGTTGCAGCGCAATGGCTGGCTGACCGATAACCTGAAACAGGGACTTTTTCTGACGGAGGAGGGGCGGGTGAAAGCCAAACGGTGTCATAAAATCTGGAAAGCCCTGAATCTGACCATGCGCGAACAACTCGGACCGGAGGCGGTATCAGGGTTAGACGCACTTTCCGGACAGGTTTTCGCCTTTATAGCTCCTGCGGAAACGCAACAAACAACAACCGAATGAAACCTGATTTTTTGCAAACAACCCGGAAAGAGTCCTTTCAGACATGGCGGTTCCGGACATTTATGAACTGGTACCCGATGTTTTTCGGAACGGGTGGTAAAATTCTGTTCTGGTCGGGGGATTCGAAAGAGGTGCAGGTCAGGCTGCGCCGGAATATCTGGACCTACAACTACGTCGGGACGATTTTCGGTGGCAGCATGTTTTCCGCTTCCGACCCGTTCTACATGCTGATGCTCTACCGGATTCTGGGAGGCCAGTACGTTGTCTGGGATAAAGCGGCGAAAATCCGTTTCCGGAAGCCGGGACGCACTACGCTGTACGCCCGTTTTCTGCTGACAGACGCTGACCTGGCCGAAATCCGGCAGGAAGTGGGTCAGCACGGACAGATGGACCGGACCTTTGTTATTCAATGGCAGGATAAGGACGGTGCTGTATATGCCGAAATCGAACGCACGTGTTACATCGCCGATAAAACCCATTATGAACAACGCAAAAATGACCGGCAGCACTCCCGGTTCCAGCGCCGCTGAGCAGATTATGGCTACAGAACATCAACTCCCGGTAACCCGTACCGCCCGTTTCTATACCCTTGGCGGCGACGGATCGGGACAGCTGACCAACGAGGTAACAAACATCTGGTTTGTGCTGCACGGCTACGGACAACTGGCCCGGTACTTTATCCGCAAATTCGACGTCATTGCCGATGAACATACGCTGGTCGTTGCGCCGGAGGCATTATCGCGCTTTTACCTGGATGCTGATTTTAACCGCATGGGCGCTTCGTGGCTGACCCGTGAAGCGAGGGACCAGGAAGTAGCCGATTATGTGGCTTATCTGGATGCGTTATATGCCCGGATTATGCAGGACCGGGATCCGGCGCGGGTCAAGGTAACACTGCTGGGCTTTTCGCAGGGCGGGGCCACGGCCTGCCGCTGGGTGAATTACGGAACGATCCGCTGCGACCGGCTGATTTTGTGGGCAGGTTACTTTGCCAACGGTCTGACCGATGTATTGCCGGCCGAAAAAGCTGAAAAGCTGCCGGTTATCTACGTGTATGGCCGTCAGGATGAATATATTGAGCAGATGCCCGATCCGGAGGCGTACATAAACCGGCTGAAAGAGGATATGCCGCACCTACAGATCGATGCCTTCGAAGGCAAACATGTAGTAGACCGCGACGTACTGAAACGCTACAAATAACAGCCGTCCGGCAGCCAGTAGCTGGCCGGACGGGCCGTTTTATTTCCGGTAAATGGTTGTTGCGGCGGCCTGCGCGCTGGCCAGAATCGTCATGTCGGCAATCGTGACATTAGCCGGAGCCGTAACGGCATACACGATGGCATCGGCAATATCTTTGGCCGTCAGCGGGTCAAATCCTTCATACACTTTGGCCGCACGGTCGGCGTCTCCTTTAAACCGCACCACCGAAAACTCCGTTTCTACAGCACCCGGCGCAATGTTGGTTACCTTGATACCATGTTGGGTCAGGTCAAGCCGCATGCCGGTGCTGAGCGCTTCAACCGCCGCCTTGGACGCGCAGTAAACAGCCCCGTTGGCATAGGTCTGCTTGCCGGCAATAGAGCTGATGTTCACAATATGTCCTTTTTGCCGTGCCACCATGCCGGGAATGACGGCTTTCGATACGTAGAGCAAGCCCTGCACATTCCCGTCGATCATGGCATCCCAGTCGGCCACATCCCCGTCCTGAACGGTTGACAGGCCGTGGGCATTGCCGGCATTATTCACCAGCACATCAATGGCTTTCCAGTTGTCGGGTAGGGAAGCAATGGCTTCCGTGACGGCCTCATAACTACGGACGTCGAATGCCAGGGTTGTAACCGTTGTCTGCTGACCAAGTTCGCCTGCCACTTCGGACAGCCGGTCAGTCCGGCGGCCGCATAAAATCAGGTTGTATCCACGTTGAGCCAGTGCTGCGGCAGTAGCTTTACCAATGCCGGAGGTGGCTCCTGTTATAAGCGCATTCATACTAGAAAATTAACGAATTTGTAAACCGTTTGGTAAAATAAAAAACATTTGGGTACAATCAGTAAGTTATCTTGCTGATTATGGTAGCATAATGGCAAATGCCATTATAAACCTATCAGAAAAAATCGGATTGACCTTCTGGTTTTTTGGTGTATTATTGGGGTCGCAAAATAATATTTCGGATTTATTCACAAAATGGCACTGATTATCGAAAAGTAATTTTACGTACGTTATGAACCCTGAATTTTCGGTCGTTATCCCGACATACCTGCGGCCGACACAACTGATGAAATGTCTGGATGCCCTGAGCCGCCAGCAACTCCCCCATAATCAATTTGAAATTATTGTGGTGGATGACGGCGACGATCGGGCAACTGCCGAGATTGTACAGAGCTTCCGGGAGGTCTTCGGGATCGAAGCTCGCTATCTGGCACAGGCCAAACGCCGTGGACCGGCTGCCGCCCGGAATCGGGGCTGGCGGGCCGCGCGTGGCCGTATTATTGCCTTTACAGAAGACGACTGTATGCCGCATCCGGATTGGTTACCGGCAGTGTTGCCTTCCTTTAAGCGGGGAGCGCAGGCGGTTTCCGGCCAGGTAAAGCTGACGGGTGCTCCCCGGCAGTCAACGGTAGCAAGGACTAAGGGGTTTATGGACCGCGCTGAGCTGTCAAGTGCTAATTTTTTCTGCCTGCCTGCCGTCTTAGAGCGGGTCGGTGGCTTTACCGAGGATTTCGACATTGCCTGGCGTGAAGACAGTGATCTACAGTTTAAGCTGATCCGGGCGGGTGTCCGGATGGGTAAATGCCCGGAAGCCGTTGTTGAACATCCGGTTCGTAAATCGCACTGGAACAACCGGTTACGCGAAGAACGTAAATACAGCTATGATGCCCTGCTCTACAAACGTCACCCTGAGCTATACCGCCAGCGGATGGGCCATGAACGGCATCAGGTGCTGGAGTATTATGGTGCCGTTTTTAGTTTCATCACCGGCGTATTCGCGCTGTTGAGCGGCCACAGCTTTGTGGCTGTTGTGGGGCTGGCGGTGTGGTTATTGCTGACGGCTGAATTTCTGATCCGCTTCTGGCCGAAAGAACAACCCACGTGGGATGGCATTCAGCAAGCATTTGTGATGGCTGTTACGACACCCTACCTGTCTATTTTCTGGCGGCTGCATGGTGCTGTCAAATACAGGGTTTTGTAT
>NZ_CAMFHL010000215.1 GCF_945952095.1 uncultured Arsenicibacter sp.
TGACGGGGCCTAAGGACTATGTCTTCAGCACGGTTTACCGCGAGGGCGCCACGCACGATGCCGTCGGCCTCAATGTAAAACAGGCAGGCACCTATACGCTGACGGCGACCTACACCAACAGCTGCGGCACCAGCGAACCGGTGACCCGGACGGTGGCGGTAGGCCGGAATTGCCCGTAAAGGAATTGAAACATAAAAGCCGGTGTCCCTGATCAGGTTCACCGGCTTTTGGTAAAACGTACGTGGGCAGATGAAAGCCGCTGTCTTTCAAAACGCCCGGCAAGCTCATTTGACTGCCGTCGGCTGACACATCAATACTGATTGTGCATCTACACGGTCATCTCAAAAAAGAGCCGCTCCTCCCCGTTTTAAACACCTGAAACCGAAATCTGGTCAAATAAGGAACATCCTGACCAATAGTGGAAACTTTTTGGTCAATAGTGGAAACTCTTTTTTTTAGCTGCATGGTAGTTTTAGGGTTTGTTACAACTCCTCATTTAATCCGTGTATTTCATGTTCAATAGGTTTAGTTGTGTTAGCGATCAACACCATTATGCTATGTCGGATAAACTGCCATGTGGCCGGGCATCCGCTGTAAAAATGCATCCGCCCTGTTATAAGCAGATCATCTTCCCCTGGAGCCGTATTCTTACCGGATTTACCGTCTGCCTGTTGTTAAACATTCTCGTCTGTGGTATATCCTTAGCTCAGACGGTCCGCTATGTAAAACAGGCTCAAACCGGCAACGGCTCCGGTTCGGACTGGAACAATGCCACTGCGGACCTACAGACGGCGATCAATGCCAGTTCAGCCGGCGATCAGGTATGGGTCGCTACCGGTCGGTTTACGCCGGCCAGCGGCAACAGCTTTTCGATGAAGGAAGGCGTGGCTATCTACGGCGGTTTTGCCGGCAGCGAACTAAGCCTGAACGGCCGGCAGGCGTTAAACCCGGTCACCGGTAGTCCATCCGGTACGACGCTGGCAGCTAACGGCAGCCGGGTGATTACGAATCCAGGTAGTCTGAGTCTGACCACCAGCGCCGTGCTGGATGGATTTGTCATAACCGGTGGCGGCAATGTGATTGAGGGTGGGGGTATGTATAACTCCGGTTGCAGCCCCAGCCTGCGCAATTGTTTATTTTATAAGAATTCCGCAGTGAGTTCTGGCTTTTGGTCTTCTTACGGTGGGGCACTTCATAATATGAATAGTAATCCTGTACTGACAAACTGTTCCTTTATTGAAAACAGTGCATCAGCTCGTTATGCAAGTGGCGTTGGCGGTGCTATTTATAATAATAGCAGCAGTCCGGTACTGGTCAACTGTTCCTTTATTCAGAATAGTACATCGAGTGCGGGTGGAATCGGCGGCACCGCCAACGGTGGAGCTATCAATAACTGGAGTGGTAATCCGGTACTGATTAACTGCTCATTTCGCCTCAACTCCGCGTTGTACGGTACTTCCAATACCGGTGGAGCTATTAATATCGATGCAGGTAATATACAAATGATCAACTGTACGTTCAGCCAGAATTCAGTATCGGGCGGAACTCAAGACCTAGGCGGAGCTATCAGCTATTCGTACGGCAGCGCGCAGCTGACGAACTGTGTGTTATATGGTAACGGCGCCGCTAATTCAATTAAAAAATTTGGTGGTGATGGTAGCCTTACAACCAGCTACAGCCTGTTTGAGAACGGGACAACTGACTTTATCAGCGCCCCTACCAATATTACCGGAGTGACATCTTCGCCCTTTGCCGGCACCGCCACTACCGAACTGGCCACTAATTCTGCGGCGAAAAACAAGGGTGATGCCGCGAGCTATATCCGGGTGAGCGGACCGCCGGCAGATCTGGCAGGAAATCCCCGCCTTGTGGGGGCCGGCTATGCTATCGACATGGGGGCGTACGAGATCCAGCCCGATAGCCCCGTCTCAGTGTTGATTGCACAGCAACCGGTTTCGGGTTCGGCGGTCTGTGCCGGCGGGCAGGTGGCTGTCAGTGTCCGGGCAACAGGTACTTCACCCTCCTATCAATGGTACCGCAATGGAGCACTCGTGACGGGCAACGCCACGGCGACCTCGGCAACCCTGGTGCTGACGAATGTGAGCGCCGGCGATGCCGGAAGCTATTCGGTCGTTGTCACGGGTGGACTGAGTGTGACCAGCACCGCTTTTGTACTGGTGGTAAATGAGCGGCCGTCGCTGACCGTTAACTCAACGCCGTCGTCTATCCTTACCTGCACCAACCCCAGGCTCACCCTGACAGCCAATACCTCCGCTACAGAGCTGCACTGGTCAACCGGAGAAACAACCGCGTCTATCAGTGTGAGCCAGACCGGTACCTACTCCGTTACGGCCACCGGTAGCGGTGGGTGTACCTCAACGGCTGCCAGTCCGAACATAACTGTGGATACGGCCAGTCCAACGGTCACGCTATCGTCTGCCGATAACGTACTTACCTGTGCACAGCCAGTACTCATCCTGACAGCAGTTTCTCCGGCAACGACCCTTCTATGGTCAACCGGTGAGACGACTACCTCTGTCACGGCCAGTACCACCGGCGTTTATTCGGTGACGGCTACCGGCAGCAATGGCTGTACGGCTGTCAGCAACAGCCTGACCATTGCGCAGGACTTTACCAGCCCTTCTGTCAGTGTGTCGGCCCTCAGCACTACCCTGACCTGTGCGCAACCGCAGCTCACCCTGACAGCCGCTTCTTCAGCCACGGCACTGCTGTAGTCAACAGGTGAGACAACTACCTCTGTCACGGTCAGTACCACCGGTGTTTATTCGGTGACGGCTACGGGCAGTAATGGGTGTACGGCTGTCAGCAACGGCCAGCCTGTTGACCAGGATTACGCCAGCCCGACGGTCAGTATCTCCACGTCCGGTACGCTGCTAACCTGCGCTCAGCCAGCACTCACCCTGACTGCCGCTTCTCCGGCCACCGACTTGCTGTGGTCAACCGGCGAAACAACTACGTCGGTCACGGTCAGTACCACCGGCGTTTATTCGGTGACGGCTACCGGCGCCAACGGCTGTACCGCCGTCAGCAACAGCCTGAGCTTGTCACAGGATAATACCAGCCCCACTGTCAGTATTTCAGCAATCAGCAATCAGCTGACCTGTACACAGCCGCAGCTGACGCTGACGGCCACGGCATCAGCCACGGCCCTGTTGTGGTCAACCGGCGAGACCACCGCCACGATAGCCGTCAACACAACCGGCGTTTATTCCGTAACGGCTACCGGCGCCAACGGTTGTAGTGCCGTCAGTAACAACCTGATCATCGGTCAGGATAAAACCAGTCCTTCTGTCAGTGTATCGGCCCTCAGCACTACCCTGACGTGTATCCAGCCCACCATCACCCTGACAGCCACGGCATCAGCCACCGCCCTGCTGTGGTCAACCGGTGAGACGACTACGTCAGTCACGGTCAGTACCACCGGCGTTTATTCAGTGACGGCTACCGGCAGTAACGGCTGCACCGCCGTCAGCAATAGTCTGACCATTACGCAGGACAATACGAGCCCGACGGTCAGTGTATCGGCCCTCAGCAGCACACTGACCTGTACGCAGCCCACGCTCACCCTGACGGCCACGGCATCAGCCACGGCCCTGCGGTGGTCTGGTGGCCAGACAACCAATACTATTAGTGTGAGTCAGACGGGGACCTATTCGGTCACTGCGACGGGTGCCAACGGTTGTTCGGCGGTCAGCAATAACCTGCCGGTCACAGAGAATTTCAGCCTGCCGCCGTTTACTGTTTCTTCCGCCACCGTCTGCCCCGGCCAGTCGACGAACCTCACCGCCAGCGGTTGTAGCGGGCAAATCCTGTGGTCAACCGGTGCCACAACGGCCATGATCACCCTGACGGCGGGCAGCAGCACCAGCCTGCTGACGGCGACCTGCACAACGGGTGTCTGCTCCACTACCGCCAGCGGACACGTCGTGGTGGGCGGCATCCAGCCCCCGCCGGCGCAGATTCTGAGCTTCACCGCCGATGAATCGGCTTGTCCGGTCAGACTCACGGGTCGTGGTGTGGCCACCTCATTCACCATGACGGGGCCTAAGAACTATGTCTTCAGCACCGTTTACCGCGAGGGCGCCACGCATGAGGCAATCGGGCTGAACGTGAAGCAGGCGGGCACCTATACCCTGATGGCCACCTACACCAACAGTTGTGGCACCAGCGCGCCGGTGACCAGGACGGTGACCGTGGGCCGGAATTGCCCGTGATGTTTTTTTTCTGCTTTCAGGAAAGAAAGTATCGCTTTTTAGCAATAAATTGTAGACTTATACTGGAAGAAGACATATAATTGGTTGCAATGACGAGGGGGAGAAGCCGGTACACGGTATCAGACACATCTATCTTTTTTCTGTTAACGGTTTTTCTCCCCGTTTTTGCCGCACAAGCCAACCCGCTGCTACAGCTGATCAGCCGGGCAGCGCCCCCGCAACGGGTGGTCATCCTGCTTAACTATTTCGACAGTAGCCGGGTAGTGGCACAGCAAAAAACAGCAGCATTCCGTATATTGGATACCGTAGAGGACTTTGCCCGCATTCAGCGGGATGAATCTCTTCGCCAATACGGCCGGTTTCTGCGCAATACCTACGAAAAAAATAACAATGCACTAACCAATCGTCAGAAAGCAGAACTCTTTCTGACGGCCGGCCGCCAGGCTGTCCGCGACGGAAACGATCAGATTCAGGGTGTTTGTCAGCATTTTGCCGGACTGTATTATTTCCTGAGTGAAGACTACGGCAAGGCATTTGAGTATCTGGTAGCAGCAAACGGAACCTTTCAGCGAATCGGCTATCAGCACGTTCCGGGGATCAACCGCTATCTCTACGAACTGGGCTTCAGCTATTATTATTTCAAGGAATACGGCAAGGCGATCCGCTTATTGCAGGAAGCGATCCGGTATCCGGCCTTCAACGAAAATTTCAGGGTTCAGACGCCGAATACCCTGGCGTTGTGTTACCTGCGGATAAATCAGCTGGAAAAACCAGCCGATGCGCGGCAGGCCGAACGTTATTTCAAAAAGGCACTGGCCATTGCCCGGGCGCAGCAGTCGGTCTTCTGGACCGGTAATATCTATGGCAATCTGGCCAAAATTTACCTGCATCAGAAACGGGTATCCGAAGCGATCAATGCCCTCCGGTTTGATTATACCATTGCGCTCAATGCCAACAATAAAGGGTTACTGCCCGATCAGGCATCCCTGAGCCTGGCCCGTGCTTACCTCATGCGCCGGCAACCCGACAGCTGTCTGTATTTTCTGACCCGGTCAAAGCTCCTTTATCAGCGCAATATCAGTCCCAGACCGGCCACCTTCGGCAGTAACCTGGGCGACGAAAATTACCTCCGTAACTACTGCGACGTTGCCCGTCAGTATTATCTGGCGGTCAACGATCCGGTACAGGCATACCGGTATCTGGACAGTATGTCGGTGCTGGACCAGCGCATCAACAAACGCTACAACTCCGATCAGATTTCACTGGTGGAGCAAAGGCTGCTGATTCAGAAGCATCAGACCGAAGTGGCCGCCCTCGAAGCAGACCGCCGGCAACAGCGCCTGCGGTTCGGGGTTGCTGCCACGGTACTGATACTGATTGCAGCGCTGTTCTGGCGGTTATACCAGCTTAGCCGGCTGAAAAACCGGCAGGAGGCCGCCATCAATGCCGAGCGGGAAAAATCCTGGCGGCTCGAAAAGCAGCTGGTTGAAGAGGAGCTGCAGCGGGCCCACAAGGATCTCGCCGTTTTTATGGATAATCTGCGCGAGCGGCATGCACTGATCGAGGCCATTACGGACAGCCTGCAGGATCAGAATCCCGGTCCGGAGACCGGTTCCGGGGTCGCGTCGGGCAGCAGCCTGCTCCGGCAATTGTTCACCACGCCCCTGCTTACCAACGAAGACTGGGACGAATTCCGGAGGCGCTTCGAACGGGTGTACCCCGCTTTCTTTCCCATGCTGCGTGCCCGTTTCACCGCCCTGACCCCTGCCGAAGAGCGGTTTCTGGCCCTGACCAAACTCAACATTGATACCCGCCAGATGGGCCATATCCTGGGCATTTCACCTGCCTCTGTCCGGACAACGCGGTACCGCTTACGGAAACGGCTCGGCGCCGGCGAACAAACCGACCTGGACGATTTATTAAACCAATGACCATCTGCCGGAAGCACTCCGCTTAGCACCCGCCCATAAGACCCAGTAAGGCAGACACTTACAGTTTGTCTATGTTTTTGTCTATGCCCTTTCTGGTCGCGCTACCAGCCGGAAAAATTAATTTGGGGCGTGGTAATGACCCGGTCATACCTTAAACAAACCAAATCCATGTCGTCCTTTTACAACCTTAATTTGCTTTGCCGCATTCTGAAAGGAGCTATCTGTAGCTTACTGTTAAGTCTGCCGGCGTATACCACAACAGCAGCGCAAACGATCCGCTACGTTAAACCGAACGGTACCGGCGACGGCTCAACCTGGGCCAATGCCAGTGGTAATCTACAGGCGATGATTAACGCCAGCAACACCGGCGAAGAGGTCTGGGTAGCCGCGGGCACCTATAAACCAACAACTGATCCTGCCAACCGCTCTGCCAGCTTTTCGATGAGAAACGGAGTAACCATCTACGGAGGCTTTGCCGGTACGGGTACTCCCACGATGGCTGAGCGTAACCCGACTGGATTCACCACTGTGCTCAGTGGTGAAATCGGCGATCAGGACATCCCTGACGACAATAGTTTTCATGTTATTTTTAATCCGGCAGGGATAAATAACAGTGCCGTGCTGGATGGCTTTGTCATCACCGGGGGCAATGCCAGTGCAGTAAATGCGCCCGATTGTAATGGAGGAGGCGTATACAATAATGGAAACACTGGCAGGTCGTGCAGTCCTAGCTTCCGGTATTGCCTGTTTGTCGGTAACCGGGCTCGTGCCTATGGCGGAGCGTTATACAATACAGGTGGAAACGGCACCAGCAGTCCGGTGTTGAGCAACTGCAACTTCCGGAATAACTTGGCGGGTGACTCGGGCGGAGCTGCCTATAATGATGGTTCTTACTCAGGTAATAGCCATCCGGTATTCACAAACTGCTCTTTTCAGACCAACTCGGCAGGTAACGCCGGCGGGGCCATCTATAGTGATGGACGTGTATATGGCAGCAGCAATCCGGTATTGACCAACTGCAGCTTTCAGGACAACGCATCGGCTAACGCCGGTGGCGCGCTCTATAACTTTGCATCTACCTTTGGTAACAGTAATCCGGTATTGACTAACTGTAGCTTCCAGAACAACTCAGCAGTAAACACGGGCGGGGCGTTCTTCAATAATGCGGCGATTGGGGGCAACAGTAGTCCGGTGTTGACCAACTGCAGCTTTCAGGGTAACTCAGCTCTTTCTTCAGGTGGGGCCATGTATAATTACGCGAGTGTCAATGGCAACGGTCGCCCGGTACTGATCAATTGTGTATTTTTTGGCAACGGAGACGAGAAAACCTTTGCCAACGATGGCGGTGGTGTTACGGCCACATACAGTCTCTTCGACAACACCGTAGCCCAGGATACATACTCATCCGATCCGACCAATTTAACCACAGGTACTTCGCCATTTGCCAGTCCGGCTTCGGTGGCGCTGGCACCCTGCTCCCCCGCCATTGACGCGGGTAACAATGCAGCCCCTGGTCTGAGCGGCATTATCATTGATTTAGCGGGAAACCCCCGCATTAAAGGAGAACAGGTAGATCTGGGTGCAGTGGAGTTTCAGATACTGCCGCCGGGAGTCATATTTAGTTTGTCGGCAGATGAGTCAGGCTGTCCGGTGCGGCTAACAGCGCAGGGAACAGGCACCTCGTTTATCTTTACGGGGCCGGGCAACGCTTTGCCGGGCAACGTCTTGCCCGAAACATACGTGTTCAGCAATGTATATCGTACCGGCGGGACCTACACCCTTCAGGCGCCGGGGGTCAAACAGCCCGGCACTTATACCCTGACAGCGACTTATGTCTACAGCTGCGGCACCAGCGCGCCGGTAACCCGGACGGTGACCGTGGGCCGGAGCTGCCCGTAAAGCCCCCCGCCAACAAACGTCGGGCCGGTATTGCCGCCGGCCCGACGGATTAATGCCCGTTTTTTTATACTTTCGGGCATTAATTGCCAGCTTACTCAGCCATGTTGCCTGCGGAACACACCCTCTTTGAGCGCCTGAATCAGCTCATTGAGCAGCATCTGACCAACCAGAACTACTCCATTGATGAGTTATGTCAGGAACTGGGCGTTAGCCGTTCGTTTTTGTTCCGGCTCGTTAAGGAACAGACAGGGATGTCCATTGCCCGGCATATCCGCCAGCAACGGCTCATAAAAGCGCGGCATCTCCTGGAAACAACTGACCTGCGGGTTTCCGACATTGCATTTCAGGTCGGGTTTGACCGGCTGCAGACCCTTAGCAAGCACTTTACTGACACATTCGGATCAAGCCCCACCGAGTACAGGAATCAGCTGACCGGCACACCCGGTCTGACCGCCGATACCGTGGAAACCGCCGCCCCGGAACCAATCGCTGTCGGGGAAACCAGCCCGGAACCAGCACCGGCCGCAGCCCTGCCGGCAAATCCGGCCTCTCCGAAACGATGGTATTGGCTGGCAGTTCCTGCCCTGCTGCTCGTATTGCTGGCCGGCGGTAGCTGGTGGTTTTGGGAACAGTCTGCCCGGGAAACCGACGCCTCCATTGCGGTGCTTCCCTTCAAGCACACCGGACCGGCCGACAGCCGCTACTTTACCGAGGGCATTATGGAGCAGATACACCGGTCGCTGAGCTACCTGGAAAACCTGAAAGTGATTTCCCGCAATTCTGCCAAAACCTACGAAAACACTACTAAACCACTGTCTCAGATTGCCCGCGAGCTGGATGTGGCCTATCTGCTCGAAGGGCAGGTGGTGCAGTCGGGCAAGCGTATCAAGCTTTCAGTTGAACTGATTCATGTCAGTGAAAACCGGACAGTCTGGAGTAAGGTGTATGAAGGCGATCAGCGGTCGGTGCTGGACTTTACGAATCATATTGCCAACCAGACCGCCGCCGAGCTGAATCAGAAACTCAGTGCCCTGACCCGCCGGCAACTAACCCAAACCCCGACTCAAAACATTGACGCATACCGCGAATACCTTAAAGGTGAATACTTACTCCGCGACCGCACCCGGGAAAGCGTGCTGGCCAGCGTGCAGCATTTTGATAAAGCCCTGGCCTACGATCCGGCGTTCGTGGATGCGCGGGCCGCAAGAGCAATGGCGTATTTTCTGATTGCCGACGATGGGTTCGGTCCTATGCAGGAATACAGCAATCTGGCTGAGCGCGAAGCCCTCGAAAGCATCCGGCTCGATGTCCGCAATGCCCGGGCCTACACGATTCTGGCCAAAATGTACATGATTCAGGGCAAATGGGAACAGGCCAACACCGCCTTCCAGACAGCGCTGCAATACAGCCCCAACGATGCGCAGGTCCTGTATTCGTACAGCCTTTTTCTGCGCGCCATCGGGCAGCTTGACCGGGCTGCCGACTATAGTAGCAAAGCGATCGCGCTGGACCCGCTCTATCCGGTCATTATGTATGGGCATGTCGGAAATCTGGTTACCGCCCGACGCTGGGCAGAGGCAGAAGAGGCGATAAAAGACGGCAACAGATTATACCGTACGATGGGATCCTGGTATTATTCCACCAGCTTTTATTACCTGAGCCGCCGGCAGTATGGGTTGTCGTTACGGGAAATACAAAAAGGACTACGTCTGGAACCGGCCCTGAAACCGCTGATTCTGCGGCATGCCTTTATCAGGGCCCGCCTGCAGCAACCCAAACCGGCGCAGGCCCTGCTCGACTCCCTGCCCGACAACATCGAACACTACATTGACAAAGCCGAGCTTTACGCCGGCCTGCAGGACAAAGACCACTGTCTTGACTACCTCCGGAAAGGAGCGGCTCAGGACCGGCTTCCGAACTACCTGAAGGTAACACCACTCTATGATTTCCTGCACAATGATCCCCGGTTTAAAGCCCTGCTCCGGCAAGTCGGGCTGGCCGATTCGCTGGTACTGCACCCATAAGACAGCGGACAGACATGCAACTGTACCCTACCGGCACAACTGTGCTCATAGTACCGTCAGGCAGCATTTTGATAAGTAAAAAAGCCTGAAAACGGCAACTTTGGTCAAATATGGAACGTCCTGACCAATAGTGGAAACTTTTTGGTCAATATTGGAAACTGCTTTTCTGGCCGGTAATCTAGTTTTGGGGTTGGTAAAACACTCCTCTGCCATGTATTCCGGTTTACTTCCGCTTATCGTTCTCATTAACCAGCAGCTTTTATCTATATCCAGCCAATGGTCCTTTATCCGGCAACGGCTTGTCGGTTGCCTGCTGCTGACCCTGTTCGTCTGTAGCACGTCACTCGCCCAGAAAATCTACTATGTTACGCCGACGGGCACTACCCCGGCCGAATCAGCGACTATCGGCTGGGCCACCAGTACTACCGACCTCCAGGGAGCCATCAATGCCAGTTTGCCGGGTGATCAGGTGTGGGTAAAAACAGGGGTCTATAAGCCTACTGCTACGACGAGTAACCGCAGCGCCAGCTTTGCCCTGAAAAACGGCGTGACGATCTACGGCGGCTTCCAAGGCGGCGAAACCAGCCTCGGCGACCGGCCACCGGTCAATCCGCTGATCAGTCAGCCCTCGGGTACCACCCTCTCGGGCGACATTGACAATAACGGCACCCTGACCGGCAACAGCTACCACGTCTTTTATCACCCGGCCAGTCTGAGCCTCAACAGTACCGCCGTGCTGAACGGGGTCGTGATTACCGGCGGTAATGCCAGCGCCAGTACGCCGTCGGATCAGAATAGTTTCGGAGGCGGCATGTATAACAGGGGCGGCAGCCCGACGCTGATCAATTGTATCTTTCAGGGAAACGGAGGTACCTATGGGGGTGCTTTCAGCTGTCTGGAAAACAGTAACCCGGTCCTGATCAACTGTAATCTGGAAAGTAATACCTCGCCTAATTCCGGGGGTGGAACCTTCAGTAGTGCCAGCAGTTTCACGCTCATCAATTGTAGTATACAGAACAATCAGGCACCAAACGGCGGGGGGATCTTTAATGAGGGGGGCAGCAATCCGCTGCTGATCAACTGTACCCTGAAAGGTAATGTCGCAACAACAAATGGCGGTGCCATCTTTAGCCAGGGCGAAAGGAGCCCAACAGTAACCAACTCGGTGATCTGGAATAACGGCAGCAATAAAACGTTCTCCGGTAACACAATAAACGCCACATACAATCTGATTGAGGCGGGGGTTACCGGGTTCAGCAGCAGCACAACGAATCTCAGTACTAACGTTTCACCATTTGTATCGGCCACGTCGATTGCACTCAGTAACTGTTCACCCGGCATTAACGCAGGCAACCCGGCCAGTATTACGGTAGCTACCGGTCCTTATTCAGAAACGGCATTGCCGGCTACTGACCTGACCGGAAACACCCGTATCAATGATGGCCGTATTGACATGGGGGCTGTTGAGTTTCAGACAGGAACGTCCGCCGGCTCAATCACAAGGCTGTACGTCAAAGCCAGTCAGACAGCTCCTGACGGAGGCGATGGACTAAGCTGGGCTACTGCCTTTAAAGATCTGCAAAGTGCCCTGACCTACCCCTGCTCGCAGAGTGTAACCGAAATCTGGGTGGCGGAAGGCCTCTACAAGCCTAC
Source organism: uncultured Arsenicibacter sp. (assembly GCF_945952095.1). Taxonomy (GTDB): domain Bacteria; phylum Bacteroidota; class Bacteroidia; order Cytophagales; family Spirosomataceae; genus Arsenicibacter. Next base: position 11,743 of record NZ_CAMFHL010000215.1, read on the forward strand.
CTCAACGACCAATAACCGCAGCGCCAGTTTTGCCATGAAAAACGGCGTGACGATCTACGGCGGCTTCCAGGGCAGCGAAACCAGCGTGAACGACCGGCTACCAATCAATCCGCTGGCCGGACAGCCTTCCAGCACTACCCTCTCGGGCGACATTGACAATAACGGCACCCTGACCGGCAACAGCTACCACGTCTTTTATCACCCGGCTAGTCTGAGCCTCAACAGCACCGCCGTCCTGAACGGAGTGGTGATTACCGGCGGTACGGCCCCCACAACTACGCCATCTGACCCTAACAGCTATGGCGGAGGGATGTATAATGCGGGCAGCAGCCCGACACTGATCAAGTGCGTGTTTCAGGGCAACGGAGGGTATTATGGAGCGGCTATGTCCTGTCTGGGAGGCAGTAACCCGGTGCTGACCGATTGTAGCATGGAAAGCAACACATCGACCAATTCAGGGGGCGGGACTTTCAGCGAAGCCAGCAGTTTCACGCTCATTAATTGCCGGCTGCGAAATAATCGGGCAACTAACGGTGGAGGTATCTTCAATCAGGCCGGCAGTAATCCGCTTATTTCAAATTGCACATTACAAGGCAATGTAGTGACTACGAATGGCGGAGCTATATATAATCAAACTGGCAGTAGCCCCTTACTAAATAGTTGTAATCTGACAGGCAATATGGCAGGTATTACAGGTGGAGCAGTCTGTAACTATCAGGACAGTAGTCCTATATTGACCAGTTGCAGTCTGACCAGCAATACGGCAAACTATGGTGGAGCTATGTATAACCAAACCGGCAGTAGTCCTATGTTGACCAGTTGTAGTCTGACAGACAATATAGCGCTGCAAGGCGGGGCTTTTTACGCGCAGTCTGATTGTAATCCGACACTAACCGGTTGTACGCTGACCAACAACATAGCCGACTTTGGAGGGGCGGTGGCCGGCAGAATCCGAACTAAACCTGTGTTCATCAATTGCAATTTGACGGGAAACAGGGCTAACCAGAGAGGAGGCGCTTTAGACAATTTGGCTGAAAGCAGCCCATTGCTTATCAATTGTGTTTTGTCTGGTAATACATCATTAAGTCTCGGTGGATTGATGAGCAGCGTCTCAGCCTGTAGTCCTGTCGTTATTAACTGTAGTATGCAAGGTAATACCGATCAGCAGGAAACTATTTACAATAGCGCAAGTCGTCTTACGCTGATTAATTCGGTTCTCTGGAATAATGGCAGTAACAATATAATTACAAACGTCAATAACAGCACGGTCACGGCCACCTATAGCCTGTTTGATGCGGCATCATACATCGCAGATCCGACAAACCTCACTACGGCAGTCTCGCCGTTTGTCAGCACGACCTCGGCCGAACTCATTGCCTGTTCCCCGGCCATCAACGCCGGTAATCCCGCCAGCATCACAGCGGCCAGTGGCCCCTACTCTGCAACCGCCCTGCCCGCCACCGATCTGGCCGGAAACGCCCGCATCGCCAACGGCCGCATCGACATGGGAGCCGTGGAGTACCAAAGCACCACCAACATCCCGATCGCCATCGTGCAGCAGCCCGTCGCCGGTTCTGTTGTCTGCGCGGGTACTACGGTGGTGATGAGTGTCAGCGTGACGGGCAGTTCACCGGCGTATCAGTGGTACAGGAGCGGCACCGCCCTGACCGGTATCGCCT
>NZ_CAMFHL010000216.1 GCF_945952095.1 uncultured Arsenicibacter sp.
GCTCAGAAAGGTATTGATGCGGTTAACTTCATCGCAGATCGTACCGCAGTTCGGATTCGTGAAATGACTGTTGAAGAGCGCTTTGGTAATCGCCATGAACAACGAGGCCGGTACGCCTTTATCCGACACGTCGCCGATGATGAAAAACAGCTGGTTTTCGTCGATCAGAAAATAGTCGAACAGGTCACCGCCCACGTGTTTGGCCGCTTTTAGAAAACCGTGCAGGTCAAAGTCAGTGCGGTGGGGGAAGGGCGGAAAAATCTTCGGCAGCATCGATTGCTGAATATCCTGCGCGATGGTCAGGTCGTTCTGGATCGACACCAGCTGGTCATGTTCCTTCTGGGTCCGGAGCAGCATTTCCACATGATCAACGGTTTTGTTGATCGTTATCTCCAGATCCTTAAAATTGATCGGTTTCGTGACAAAATCGAACGCCCCCCGGTTCATCGCCGTCCGGATGTTGTCCATGTCGCCGTGTGCCGAAACCATGACCGTTTTCAGGTTTGGCTGACTGCGGGTGTTCAGCTCTGTCAGAAACGTCAGGCCGTCCATTTCCGGCATGTTAATGTCGGACAAAATCAGCTGAATGTCGTTGTGTGAATCGAGCATATCGAGGGCTTCCAGTCCGTTACGGGCATAAATGAACTGAAATTTCCTGTCACGGATCTGTTTCCAGAAGCGCTGCTCAATCAGCATCTCCATGTCTTCTTCATCATCTACACTGAGTATCTTGATAGCCATGTCGGGTAATTTTTAGTTGTTTGACTTAACAGTTAAGTAAGTTGCTTTTTATTTCGGTTGAATGGGGAGTGTAATGGTAAACTCCGTGTACTCACCCGGAACGGTTTCCAGCAGCAGGTCACCATGGTGGAGCTGCCGGATAATGTCACGGCTGAGGGTAAGGCCGAGGCCGGTGCCTTTGCCAACGGGTTTGGTGGTGAAAAACGGCGTAAAGAGCTTTTTCCGGATGTCGTCCGGGATGCCGTCGCCGTTATCGCGGATTTTAACACAGATCAGGTCAGGTGTCCGTTCTGTGCCGATGGTGAGGGTGGGTTTAAACCCTTTGCCTTCGCGTTTGCGGCGTTCATTGACCGCATAACAGGCATTCAGTACGAGGTTCAGAATCACACGGTTAAATTCGTACGGAGCGATGTGTACTTTGCCGACTTCCGGATCGAAGCGGAACACAAACGACACATTGAATTCAGTATCTCCCGCGCGGACCCCCTGATAGGCGAGTTTCGAAAACTCTTCAACCAGGGTGTTCAGGCTGATCGACTCAAAATGGGTTTCGTCGGCCCGCACCTGTGCCAGCATGCCCTGAATAATCCGTTGTGCCCGGGCGCCGTTCTCCTCAATCCGGCTAACGTTGGAATGCAGCCGGCCGACAAGCATGGCCAGTTCCTCCTTTTCGTCGGCGCCTGGCGTGTCGTGGAGTTCATTGACAATCCGTTCGGCCTCTTCGGCCAGCTCAACGGAAATCTGCGCGTAGTTATTGATGAAATTCAGCGGATTCTTGATTTCATGCAGGATACCGGCTGTCAGCTGACCGATCGACGCCAAACGATCAAGCTCCTGGACCCGCTCCCGCATGCTGTCCATCTCTGCTTGTTGTTCGGTCAGGGTTTGCGTGGATATAACCGTACCATCGTTCCCGGTATTTGTGTTTTGTTTTGGGGGTTCCATAGCAATAACGTTAAAAGTCAAAACGCTGCTTCAGCCTGTTTTCAGGAGATTACCGGCAGGGCCATGTAGATTTCCGTGAACTCACCTTCTTTTGATTGAATATTAATTTTTCCCTTATGAATCTGAATAATGTCTTTTGTCATAAACAGGCCGAGACCCGTGCCTTTCGAAGTAGGTTTTGTGGTGAAAAAGGGACTGAATAAACGCTCTAAATCGCGCGGGGGAATTCCTTTGCCGTTATCGCGGATAGAAATATAGACATACTGCTCATCGGTCCGGGTTGATACCGTAATTTCAGGCGTAAATTCCTTTACGGATTTGTTTTTCTCCGCGAGCGTATAGAATGAGTTATTAATAATATTGCTGACAGCCTGCGACAGTTCGTGCGGCAGAATATTAACATGCGTTGTTTGCCGGGCTGTGTTCAGAACAAGGTTTACCGGCAGACCATTATATTCTGTTTTTAATTGCGTAAAGGTGGCCTTTACTTTATTTTCAATGAAGTGATTAAATTCGGTTTCAATGAAATCAGTTGATTTTTCGGTCAGCAGTTTCTGCATGTCTTTCAGAATACGGGTTGTACTGTTACCGTGTTCAATGATTTTTCTGGAATTATTTTTGAGCATATTCAGCTCAAATAATAAATCCTCCAGCTGCTCTTCGGATAAACCGGTCGAATTGGTTTCGACATTACCGATCATTTCCTCCAGAACAGCATCAGACGATTCCGAGAAATTTGTGACGTAATTAATCGGGTTCAGAATACGGTCTACAATACCTTTTGTCAATTGCCCGACGGAAGCGAGTTTCTCCTGACGGATGATTTCGTCCTGTGCGTTGTTCAGGTTTTTCAGCGTAATCTCCAGATTTTCCAGGAGGCGGGTTTTGATGTAGGCCGCAATCAGGTGTTCCTTTAAGTGCCTGATCATCGTAAGGTCCCGCTGGTCGAAGGCAAAGGGGCGGATGTTGTTTTCGAGGGTGATAAAGCCTTCGGTCCGCTGCTCATTGACGATGGCAATTGTGAGCAGTGATTTAGGCGTAACCAGATCATCTACGGCGTTCCCCAGCGGCTCAAAGTCGGGGTGGTTTTTAACGTAGATGTCGTCAAATACCTCTTCTGCACCGTCGATATAGCGTTTTTGTGCCTGCTCCGGCGTAATCTGAACGTCTGCCACATAAGCCAGTTCACGGCTGCCGCGCAGGGCCTTGAAGCGGAACATGCCCGATTCCTGGTCAACGATCAGCACGGTGGCGCTGTCCATGTTCCGGATAACGGTAAACCGGCTCAGAATGGTCTGGAACAGATTGCCGGAATCGAGCTCGGCATTCACTGCCTGAATAATGACGTCAATTTTTTCGAGCTGATCGTTCTTAACCGACAGTTCCTCCGACTGCCGCTCCAGCGTTTCTTTCTGTTCAACAATTTCTTCGGTTCGTTCCTTTACAACATTTTCGAGTAGCTGCCGCTCGGAATCAGCCCGGTTCAGCCGTTTTTTGATAACAATAAAGAGGACGATCAGGCCACTGATCATGTATAACAGATAGGCCCACCACGTTAAATAAAACGGGGTTTTTATCGTAAATAAAAATGTCGCTTCCTGCCCTTCATTACCGGAATCATCTCTGGCTTTTACATGAAATGTATACGAACCATAGGGTAATTTACTGTATTCTTTCGTTGCCTGAGTTGACCAGTCAGACCAGCGGTCGTCTAGCCCTTCCAGAAAATACCTGTACTGAATACTGGTATTCGGTGTATAGGTGGGCGCTGAAAAATCGATGGTTAACCCGCTGAAATTTGATTTAAAAACAAGGGCATTTTTTGCCTGATCAGCTGCCGGCGTAAAACCATTATAAAGAATCCGTGTCGTATCTTCTGTAACCGAAATTTTCCGGATCAGGGTTGTAAACGGAATAGAGTCCTTTGCCAGTCCGGACCTGTCATAATGGATCAGTGCCTCAATTCCACCGAACCAGACAGAAGCCGGTCCGTCCGGATAAATTGTCCGGATATTCATGGTATTTACCGGCGAAAAAGGCTTACGGATAATGGTATAGGCAGCGCCTTCTTTTTTGAATAAACTAATCTGCCGTTCATCACCGCTGAGGGTCCACAGATTTCCGTTGGCTTCGGCACTAATCCGGCTGAACCATTTTTCAGTAGCCGAGCCGAAGACACCGGTCGAAAAGGGAATAAACCGTTTATCGGAGGCATTGAACCGGAAGAGGCCGTTGGCATTATAGGCAATCAGATCGTTACCGCTTAGCCAGAGCTGATTACCATAGTCCGTTCCGAGGCCTGCCTTGCTGCTGTAATTGGTAAGCGCACGGGTGACCGGATCATAGGTATACAGGCCGTGCGACAGACTTTGCAGCCAGAGTAAACCCGAAGGTTCTTCCACGACCGAAACGATATTATCCGGAACCGCAATTTTCTCAGCACCCACCGGTTTGTTGTCGCGGTGAATTCCGTCGCGGTGAACACCGTCGCGGAGAATCTGGAAACTGTTTTCGGCGCCTACATAGATGGTTCCGGGGTAAACGGCTGAGGGTTTGACCGCAAAGGAAAAGTCGCCCGACAGTTTGCTGACGGCAAGTCCCTGAATTTTATAAATTCCGCTTCCGGTTGCCACATAGAGGGCATCCTGCCCGGCTCCCAGTCCCCAGCAACCCGCCTGAATCACCGGTTTCAACATGGCATCCTGAGCCAGAAAAAGGCCTTTTGTCGCCGCCACAAACAGGTGACCGTTATACCGGACCATGTCGTTGACAATACCTTTGCGGGAGGCGTCGATGAATGTCAGCGGCGAAGCGGTATTGATCAGTGCAATGCCGTTGTCGAGCGCCAGCCAGAGATTGCCGGCATTGTCCCGGAACATATCGTTAACCGGTTCATGATTGATCTGAGCGGTACTATTGGCCTGTGTGACGATCTTGCCGAACCGGTCAATCGTCAGCAAGCCGTTCTCTTCCGACCATAATACGAAGCGGTCGCCGGTCGCCTGAATAGCCCGCGTCAGGCTAACAAATTGTTTCTGCTGAATGTACGGGGTCAGCGTGCTGCCTTTGAGTTTATACAAGCCGGCATTGCGGGTAACTACCAGATGTTCCTCATGCCCAAGGGGGAGAACCGCTGCTATTTTATCCGGCGCAGGAGCTGCTCCTGAAACCGGCGAAAACAAGCCATCGCTGAATCTGAGCAGGTTATTCTCGCGTGTTACGACAAAAAGCGCCTGATCTGAGGCAAAGGCAGTCTGGATGTTCAGTTGGGTTTCCCAGCTCCGGACGCGTTTAGTGGCAGGCTGACAGGCGTATACCGTGTGTTGGGAAAAGGTATAGATTGTGCCATGTGATTCAACTAGTTTGTGCTGAAACTGCGTGTGCTTTTCTTTGAACGTAATAAGCGGTGTAAAAACGGGCTCTCCCTGCGGGCCGGCGTCAACAACCCCTACCTCCGTGTCGGTTACGGCAAACAGTTTGTTGCCGGTGGTCCGTAACAATGATGTTACGCGCATCCGGGTTGGAATAAGCTGCCAGTTTTGGCCGTCATATTCCAGAATACCCGCGAAATTTCCGAAGTACATCAGTCCGCGGTTATCCTGTGTCACGGCAAAATTCTGTGTATGTGCTTTGTATGTTTTCGGAGAATAAACTTCCGTAAACGGTAACCCTTTTTCTATTTGTGCCGACAGATAACCGGGCAACAAAACACATAGGAGTAGTAGCCCAAATGCTGTTAGACTGCTTTGGGTCTTTGTAAACTGTTTTTTGATAGATGAGACCAGACTAATCATGACTGTAATTCCGGATTAGGCATGCTGGCTACCGGCTGATAACCGGAAAAATCATACGAACCGGCAACACGGGTATCCGTCATACAGATGTAATAGATAGCACAATTCCCGATTGCTTTCATATCCGTTGTTGTATCGGTATACAGATAATAATTAGGCGCGTCCATAAAAAAGAAATCATTATTTATGGGAGTAAGCTGCAACCGGCCTTTGGTGAGGATAATGCCTGAAAAATCAGGATGATTCTGCTTTATCGTATTGGTGTATACATGCGTATCAGAAGCCAGTATCGCTGCTTCCATATTGGCCGAAATATGATAAAGTTTATCAAGATATTTATCAGGAAATACATCTGTCTGTAATAGAGATTCTACTTTACATACTTCCAGTAAATGGGTAGAAGAATTACTGATAATATCGTTACAAATAGCTATATGAACTTGCTGCTTATTATCTGAAAAATACCTGTAAAAACTATTGAATTTTTCGGGCTGAAATAAGTATAGACTATACAGACAAAGCTCCGAAATAATTTTATGTTTTGAGGCTGCATAGGTGGCATAGGTAAGCATGACGTTATCGTCGCTGAACTGGTGCATTTGTTTTATGGCCAGTGCCTTTGTAATCAGGTGAACTTCCTGATCACTCTGGTTAGCCAGATCAAACAGGCAATCGGTAACGGATACGGTTTGCTGCGGAAAATAGGGCTCAAGTCTGGTCAGAATTTCTTCTTTTGTAGCATCTTCGAACAAGGGAAGAAGTTTTGCTTTGAGCTCTTCCGAAATCAGCAGATTTAATATTTCATTCAGGTAGCCACGGCTTTGCTTATTTTTTTGCTGAATCAACTCCTTTACGTATAAAAACTTGTCGTCATTGTAATACAGGGATAGTAAAATCAGCAGCCCGTCCAAGGTTTCTTCCCGTTCCAGCGTAATCGCTTTTATCAGCAGCGAAAACGAATGATCAGCCGGCTGGCTGAGGATTAATTCAGCCGATAGTGTCCGGAGATAGCGGTTGATCATGCCGTCAATATCATTAAGTAGTAAGGAGCGTTCACGAATAGTTGCCTGATAGCCAAGCTGTAGAAGGGAGCGGTAAAGCTGCAGCCTGATGCCGGCAGGCTGTCCTTCCATAAGCTTACGCAGAATGTGAATTGCCCGCAAGCCACCGATTGTTGTGATTACCTGAATCAGGGCTGTCAGGTCATTTGTTTTCAGGGATTTATCATTGAAGCAACGCCCGAGTAACGGCAGAACCGGCTCGCCGATCCGGCTCAGTGCCTCGTGGGCCGTCTGATGGCAGGCATCGATGAAAAGGTTAGGGATCACATGCTCCCAGACTTCCGGTTTTGTGGTATTAGCGGCGGCCACAATTGCCGGTTGCCTCACGGCTTCCGACGGGTCATTTAGCAGCTTGATAATCAGCTTATCTGTTTTAATGAGCCGGTAACTCCGGAGTTGCCGGGCTGCCTGTAGCCGGTCTGCTGCCAGTGGTGATCCGGCCAGTTTGACGAGTTCATTCACATCCGCCTGCGACCGGCCGGCAGTGGGTTCACCCGTGACAGGTTTGATTGCCAGAGCCGGTATACTGGTTAATAACGGGGTGCGGTTTGCCAGAAAGCTGATGATTTTTTCCTTGTACTCGTTGCGCATCAGATAGGCAATTACCAGCCAGACAACCAGGTAAATGAGCAGTAATGAAAAGACATCCGTACTGTTTTTAAAGCCCGAAGATGTCAGAAAGATCAGGCTTCCGCCGGCAAAAATATACCCCAGCGGCTTGATGTAAATTTCGACAAGGTTCTGCAGATGAATGCTTTCGGTATGTGGCAGGGGCTGGTATAATAGCTGAAAAGAGGTGTCACTGAATGAACGCCTGACCGAGGTAATAAAGAACCGGCTCATCAGTACCAGAAAGAAAATATTAATGTCAGCAGTATACAGCAGCAGTATGGCCACGGCAATAATCAGCAGGGCAACCGGCAGCACAATCAGGCTGGACGAAACGCCGAACAGATTGGTAATAAACTGGTAGAGAAAGGATTTAATAATCAGTTCGATAATTGAGCAGGTGAACAGAAACTGCCCGATAAAGGCCGCCAGCTGCTCCTTGTCCGTATACTGCGCTTTACTGTCAACCGAAAAGATGTATTCTATCAGATAAAGGCAGACAATGGGGAGTGCGGCCAGCAGGTACACAAAGAGGTGATACTGGCTGGTTTGCCGGGTGAAAATACTGCCTGCGGAGGCCGCACCATCGGCAACCGGCGCTTTTCTGAAGGCCAGTAACTGACTGTATTTCTGCTGAATAACCGCATAAAAAAAGATTGAGGCGGCAATGCAGCCAATGGCAATGACCAGCAAGCCTTCGACGGTCAGAAGTTTGTGGCTGACCAGGTAACTGACCAGAAAATTAGCAATGGTTGAGGCAACGACCTCTCCTGTTCCCAACAACCCGAATAACCTTTTTGCCTGCTCCAGATTAAAGATTTTAGAAGCCGCAATCCAGAACGTAAAACTGAAAACAAACAGGTTGGCACGAATTAAGAGAAACAGAGCGAATACAATCCATTTATTCTGGAAAATAAAGTAAGAATAGAGCAGCAGACCGGCTACAATTGTCAGACCAATGACTAACCATTTTGATAGCGTAGAGTATAGTATTTTACTCTGGATATATAGGTTACTTTTGCCGATCAGAAAGACAAGAATACCGCCTGCAATATAGGCAACCGGAAGATCTTTGTTACTGAAATTACTTAAGAAAAGTGTTGTGGCTGCGGTGTAATAAATATACAAACCGACACTAATGACAAACGAATAACTGATCAGGAGAAAAACCGTCTGCGATTCTCCTGATTTTAAACTGAAAAGAGCCTCTATGCGTTTGCCCGATACCATCAATGCATGAATACGTTGGTTTAAAAATAGTCTGACAGTAAATATATACTGAAATAGTATGGTATACTCTATAAATGACTGTAACTATTGACTTAAAATATTATATTTATAGTAATATTAGTTAACGTATCTATGATAAAGCAAGATGGACACTATGACTGACATATATTTAACGTTTGACTGTTACGAAAATGAGGTATTTCAGCATAATTCAACCCTTAAGTTTAGGTTATATGATCTGATTCGCCAGAGCTACAAAAATGTTGCCGAGTTGATTGACCGGATTTACCTTGTCAATGACACCGCGTTTGTTGCCCGGGATCACGATAAAATTGTTGGCATACTTTTTTTTAGTTTTAAAAACCGCACTTCATTTTTAATTCGTGATGAAAAATTTACGGCTATTTACAATGGTTATGCCGTAACGGATCTCGACTATCGCAACAGCGGCGTTTTACAGAAACTAATCCAGTTTGCAACTCAGTTTTTTTGCAGCCGGATTCTGGCTGATGATTCCCGTTTATTACTTTATGCCATCACATCAAATCCGTATGCATTACGTGCCTATCGTAAGGTCTGCCCGTATATGGAACCATTCGAAAACGGATCGTTTACTGAAAACGGCCGTTTGATTGCCCATCAGCTTAAGCATGATTTAGGGATCAACCGGCAGGATGGTGAACATCCTTTTACGTTCAATACCTCATTGCCACAGCGCTACAGCGATTTTGAACAGGAAAACCTGAGCAATGCGCCGGATAAAGAGCGGCTGTTTCTCAAGGCGCTGGGTATCAATGAGCAGGCCGGCGACCGGATTGTGTTTTTCTGGCTGACAACTCCCTTTCAGAGCCGTCTTACAGACTGATCATGAGCCGCAGCATCGCATTCCGTCCTTTCTGAGGAGTGCGATATGCCTGCGTCGTTCCGTTGGCCGACCGCGTGCCCGGATCAGCGTACACTTCGTTGAGGGCGTTGTTCAGAATCAGCTGCGCCTGCGCAAACGGCAAAATCCGGTAGCTGATCGTCGCATTCACCAGCGTATACGCCGGAAAATACCCGCCCGGCTGTTTCGTATTCCCCGGCACCGACGTGCCCGGACCCACCGGCCGCTTACCCACATAGTTGAACCGTACGTTAATGTTCAGTTTATCGGCCAGAAACCGTCCGTTCGCCCCCGCATTGACGTGATGTTTGGCGATATCACCCACCTGCAACTGCGTTTTTATGTATTCGCCCGCCGCATTGGTTGTTGTTACCCCACGAAAAGCATTCGTATAGCTGTAGTTTGCATAAAACCGGAAGCGTTCTGATAGCTGGTAGTCGGCAATAGCCTGAATACCATAGATGTCGGCCGTTCCGGTATTCTGTTTTTGCAGGGTCCGGCCCGTCAGGTAAGGGACAGACACTTCTTCGACAATGTTCCGGCAGTTTTCGTAATAGGCCGTCACACCGACCTGATAGCGGTTCGGGGAGTTGTAGTTTACCGCCAGCTCAAGGTTGTCGATTCGGTCGGGGCGTAATGTCGGGTTGTTTTTCAGCCGTGTCGAACTGATGGCATACCGGTCGCGGCTCGATGCATCCTGAAACGCCTTGGCATAAATAGCCTTAAACGCAAAGCGGCCGGGCGTATAGGTCAGGGCCACACGCGGGTTGAGTTCGCTGCCATAACCGCCGCTTTCCCGGATGCGGGCAAAGTCATACCGGCCGCCAACCGTCAGCGCCCATTGCGGGTTCATGGTGTAGGTGCCCTGGAAAAAAGCCCCCATGTTGAAATATTCAAACGAGTTGCCGCCCGCCGTGTTGTCGAGTGAACTGCGGCCGTAATCCTTCGCGCTGGTATCAATCGGAGCGGCCAGCGTGTAATTAATCGTAATCTGCTTATAATCACCCTGCATGATGCTGCTCCGGGTTTCGATACCGCCTACCAGATCGAGCTGGCGCACGGGCGAGGCAATCAGCCGGAGTTCATTCCGGAACTGATTCGAATGCTGGTAAAAGTACTGGGTTTCCCAATACGGGTTTGTGCTGCGGGATAGGTTGTAGCCAAGCCGCACGAGCGCCGGAACGGTATCGGCGTTTATCGTCGGGTTCGCCTGCGCAAACGGGTACAGCAGGCTGGCATTACTGTAGTTTTTGAGCGTAACGGCCCGCGACTGTTCATTGACTTCATCAACGCGGTACTGCGTAGTATTGATCAGGGACAGCTTGTCTTTGATGATTTCCTTGTTGTATACCGCATAGACCAGCGTTTGCTGTGGTTTCCAGAGATTACCGTTTTTGGCACCGGCCCGCGAGTTATCATTTGCTGAATTAAGCGTGCCTTCTTCAAGGTTCCATAGCTGAAATCCAAGCGTTACATCGTTGAATGTCAGGCTGGAGCGGATGTAAAAGGCTTTCAGCAGATTGGAATAGCCGATGGGATTACCACTGACAGTCTGCTGAAGCGCTTTCTGATCAAAGTCGCGGGCAGCAGCCACACCGGCCGGCGTTAATTCGAGCGCGTTGCCGTTGAGGGCGTAATAGGGTGCATGGCTGGTTCCGTCCGTGAGGCCGTATTTGTTGGCGTAGTAAGCTCCCTTCGAGCCGATTCTGAGCAGACCGGCATAATTCACCTGATTGTAATCGGCCGGATTAAAATCGTATTCCTGATAACCGGACAGGTCCTGAAGATTCGAAAAATAGCCTCTGCCCGTTATGGTAAAGGCCATGCTGCCAACCCGCGTTGCGGCGGTTACGTCGGCATACCGGGTGTTATACGAACCGTAGCCCATGTCGGCGATTACGGCCGTTTTTTTGTTGCCCGGCAGCAAGTCTTTCGGCCCTTTGGTAATCACGTTAACAACACCCAGAAAGGCGTTTGCACCGTAGATGGTGGAGGAGGGCCCGTACACGATCTCAACCCGCTTCACATTGGAAACCGGAATCTGGGTTGACCAGTAAACGATGTTGCTCCAGAAGTCATTTTCCTCGATGCCGTTGATCATGAACAGCGTACGCTCCGTATTGTCGGAGCGGTAACCGCGCTGGTAAATGTTGGAGTAAGTCAGGCCGTAACTCCGCGATACGTCGAAGCCCGGCAGGTCGCTGAACATGGCTTCCAGATCGGTATAGCCGCGCTGCCGGATATCGTCTTCGGAAATAACAATGGCCGTAGCCGGTGCCTTATAGAGGTCTTCGGGCTTCTTGGAAACCGAGGTGACCTGTACGACCCGCGCCTGGCTTTGCCGGATACCGTTGACCAGACTGATGAAGCGGTAGGGGAGCAGCAGCTCGTTTTCCGGCTCATAAGTCGGGTTATAGACCAGCATCTGCTCAATGGCCTGCGTGGCACGCTGGGTCGAATCCATGGCCAAGTACGTGAGCGACAGGAGCCTGTAGGCGAGTGCTTTATTTGCATCTTCGAACCCGTTGGTTTCCAGACAGGGATTCAGCAGGGCAAATACCCGGTTAAAATTTCCCTTAGTATAGAAATCCTGCGCTTCCTTGATTTTATATTCACCGCATCCCTGACCCATGGTCTGTAACGCGGTACTTACCAATAATCCGGTCAGAATTAAACGTATTATCTGTATCATTCGCCACATACGTTTCCCTCCTTTATTTTGAATTTGACGGGGCCGGTACCTGAACAGGCCGGATGCCGTCGTTGCCTACATATTTGGTCCGTTCATCGGGCGTCAGCTGGCGTTTTACCGATTTTGGTCTCGACCAGATCGCTGATGCTGGTATTCAGGCCCCAGATTGTTTTATCGGCTCCCGAAAACAAGACGGTGTTGCCGTCGTTTGCGTAGCCGAGGCTCATGATCCAGTTGCCGTAATCGTTGACGTTGATGGGTTGGGCGGCCTGTCGTTGCCGGGCCTCCTGCACATTCCAGATCCGGAGCGATCCGTCGTAACTGGTCGACACGATCAGTTTGCCATCGGGCGAAAAAGCGGTGCCGGTGACAGCCGAGGTCGGCCCGCCCGGCAAGCGGTAACCGCTTGCACTGAGGCTGTTGCCGGAATAACCGAACAGGACCACGGCCCCGTCGCCGTTCCCCGTCAGCAGGCTTTTTCCGTCAGGACTAAAGGCAAGGGCCGTAATTCGTCCCGACAGATCAATGGGTTTGGTATACCGGGCTTCCTGTTTCATATCGGCCATGTTGATCAGCGCTACGGTACCGTTGGTAGAGCCACAAAGCAAGTGCTGTCCGTCCGGAGCCAGCTTTGCCGACAGAATCGGGATACCCGCGGCAATGCTGCTCAGTGAATCCAGACCGGCAGCCGTTTGTTTCCAGACCCGGATCAGGCCGTTGGTACTGACCGACAACAGCTCGGTTCCGTCGCGGAAGGGAATAAACGCCAGAACGGGCGCGGTATGCGCCCGGAGGACTGTCAGGCCCTTGGGTTTGCTCAGGTCCCAGCTGTAAATCTGCCCTTCTTGGCTACCGGCAAAGACAAACCGGTCATCTTTTGAAAAGGCCACGGCCCGGAAACCGCCGGTTGTCCGTTTGGCCGGTTGCAGGATGCGGGTCGTTTTGCGGGTGGCCAGATCCCAGATCCGGACGGTTCCGTCGTCGCTGCCGGAAGCAATCTGCGGTTTGTCCGGGTCAATGGCCACGGCGCGGACATTGTCTTTATGCCCTTCCAGTACATACCGTTCATCCGCTGCTTTCAGCAGGGCCGAAAAAATATCGGGTGAATTGCGGGAGCCGCCGTTGTCCAGATTCAGGCGGTAGGCTTCCAGAGCCAGCAGTTTGGGCAGATCATCCTGATTCGATTCCGGCATCTGAAGCGACTGAATGGCCAGCGACTGGGCCACCGCCAGCATGCGGAGCCGGTTGGCTTCTTTTGCGTTCGAAATGGCGGATTGCTCCGAAGTTTTAGCCTGCTGTTCGGCGTTGCGGGCCACGGTAGCCGCTCTCTTGGCAGCATCCGCATTGTCGCGGGCCAGTTTTTCGGCGTTCTGGGCAATTTCGCGCAGACGATCCGAGGCATTCCGGGCACTTTCCGCTT
>NZ_CAMFHL010000217.1 GCF_945952095.1 uncultured Arsenicibacter sp.
GGTTTATGTAGAGGTAATCTTTCTCGAAAAAGTCGTTGGATACATAGATGTCGGGATACATATCGCCGTTGACATCGCCGACCGTTACGCCTAACCCAAAGCCAATGAGGCTGCTATAAATACCGGCTTCCTTACTGACATCGTGGAAAACGCCGTTGTCGTTACGCATCAGCTTGTCGCCGCCGCCTTTCAGAAAGTCCTTGACCGGCCAGTCCTCGGCGCGCAGGTTACGGTTGTTAGCGAAGTCGAGGGTATTAACCGGGATAAAGCTGTTGTTGAGGATATAGCAATCCAGGTCGCCGTCGAGGTCGTAATCGAGGAAAGCTGCATGGGTGGTGTAGCCGCCTTCGTCGAGGCCGTATTTTTTTGCCGATTCGGTAAACGTCTGATTGCCGTTGTTGATGTACAGGTCATTTTCCTGCCCGACGCCTTTCTGGTAGCCGGCATTACAGACATAAATGTCCAGCAGTTTGTCGTTGTTGATGTCGACCATCACCACGCCGGTAGCCCACTTGCCTTTGCCGGTTAAGCCGGCTTTTTCCGTAATGTCCTCGAACTGCCATTTTCCGTCAGTGCCGGCTCCTTTGTTGAGGTATAGTTTGTTGGACCCCATGTTGGAGGTAAAGAAAATGTCGGTCCAGCCATCGTTGTTGATATCGCCTACGGCCACGCCACCGCCGTTGTAGAAGTTGCGGTAACTGAAAATATTAAAGTCTTCGTGGTTTTCGACTTTATTCTGAAACGTGACACCGATAGCCTCGTTGTCCATCCGCTCAAAGAGCGTGTCCGTTTTTCGTGTTGAGCAGGAAACACACAAGTACAGGGCAAAGGCGATAGCCAGACTTGCAATGGTAATTCGTTTCATAGGTTAGTTCGGTAGGCTAAAACAAGCTGTTTTAGTAATACAATGCCTTGTCAGGGATACCAACGTTGCTGATTTTAGGCTGGCGGTACACAATGAGGCCTTTCATGGTGTTCCAGTCTGAGCGCTGGTTCTGATTGCCGTAGCGTGCTATTTTACCCTCCAGCCGGATTACGGCACGGTCCTTATTGAAGGATTCTATATAAATCTGCCCGTCAGTCATCAGGTAACCTTCGCCGATTTTGTTGATGGGGTCAGTCAGCTTACCGATCAGGATACTGGCTGCTCCCTGATTGTCGATAGTGACCGGTACGTGAGCCGGATGCGATTTGTACCAGTTTGTACTATTGAATGTGATAATAATGTTGCTTTGTTTCTCATCTGCCAGATTTGCCCGGAATCCGGTTGGATTGACCATGAAGCCACCGGTAAATGTGGTTTGCTCACTGTAAAACGGCTTGCCATCGATGCTTAACAAAATCTGAGCCTGATCCGGTTTTAGCGAAGCATAAATGGTGTCGATGTTGGGATCAGCTGTACAGCCTGCCAACAGGAGCAGCAGGGAGAAAACAAGCGCCGGAAGCGTGAATCGGATAATAGTCATACAAAACAGAAACTTAAATTAACAAAAATGCTCGACTAGTCGAGCATTTTTGTTAAACAAATAAAAGGAAGAAAACCGTATTAGTAGCCGGTATTCTGCTTTAAGTTCGGGTTAGACGCAATTGCATCAGACGGAACCGGATACAGTACAGTGTATGCATTTTTATTGTCAACGCCTGTACCGGTCGTGAATTTGCCAAAGCGGACTTCAACTGTACGCTTGCCACCTTCCCAGTATGTTTCGCGGCCGATTTCGTCGAATACATCATCTTCCTTAACCGCCGTCAGGGCAGACGCACCGCGTACTTTGCGGATTGCGTTCATCTGTGTCAGCGCACCGGCTGCATTACCGCCACGGAGCAGCGCTTCTGCTTTCATCAGGAAGGCATCGCCGTAACGGATCAGGATGTACTTGTTCGCATCAGCCGGGTGATACTTGATCGCACGGATACCTTTGTCGGTAGGGCAACCTGACAAGACCACGTCGCGGGTAAACTGCAGCGGCTTGTTCAGACGGCTGTCGGTAATCGGCGCTCCTTTATCGGTGTATTGCTGACCAATCAGGAAACCACGGCCGATACCGGAAAACTCTGTACCGTCTTTTTTCGCAGGGACACCTTTACGGATATCGCTTGTTTCGAATTTATCGTAGAAATCCGCCAGGGTTGTGAAACCATTCCAGCCCGATGGGTTCTGGTCATAGTGCAGCGTCATGTACCAGCGGTTCTGCGGAGAACCCTGAGCACCGGTCAGGATAATTTCGCCGGTTGCTTTTTTCGTGAAGTTATCGAAATAGTTCGGGTTCAGGCTGAAGCCTGCGGCCGTGATCGCATCGACGTATTTCACAACGTTATCCATGTCAGCCTTGTCGAACGTGTAAGGACCTTCCGGCTTAGATGACTTGTAAACGGCTTTGTTCAGGTACATTTTCGCCAGCAGGTAGTTAGCCGCGGCTTTCGTCGCTGTCGGATTTTCTGACGTTGCCGTTTTCGCTTCTGACAGGTCAGGTAAAGCCTCTGTCAAATCTTTGATGATGTAATCAAAGGCTTCTGAACGGGACAGTACTTTCGGGTTGTCATTTACCCCCTGGTTTACCTCCCGTACCGGAACCTGACCCCAGTAGTCCATTACATGGAACATGTTCCAGGCGCGCAGGAATTTTGCTTCCGCAACCTGTGCCTTTGTCGAACTGGTTGTGGCAATGATCTGCGTTGTTTTAAACACTTCAGAGTTCAGGTTATTCCATGAGGCCAGAATCCCTGAGTGAGTGGCATCCCACGTATGCTGATCAAGCGTACGCCATACCCCGTTATCACCCCAGTCTACACCGCGGGTTGGCGGGATCATTTCGGCAGTTACGTGAACACCCAGTGAATAGATGTTAGCCTGATCAGAGAAGTTGTTGCCCAGGTTGTTGTAAGATGCCTGAAGGGCATCCGTAACATTCGGCAGGCCGGCAAACGTACCCGATGTTGACGCCGGTACAACGATTGAAGAAGTTTCCTTCACATTCAGGTCGGTACAAGCGGTTACAACTGCTGCCACCACCCCGACACTAAGTATTGCTAATGAGTTGCTCTTGCTCATATTGATTTTATTGAAAAAAGTCAATCAGGATCAGAAAGTAAAGCTTGCACCCAGAGTCCATGTACGTGCACGCGGATAGGCTGTATAATCAATGCCTAATGACGGAACGCCGTTCAGTGACTTATTCGTATTAACCTCCGGATCCTGGCCTGTATATTTCGTAATTACGAACAGGTTCTGGCCAGTCAGGTATACACGCAGATTCGACAGTGCCGAGTTACCGGTGTTAAATTTGTAGCCAATGTTCAGGTTCTGGAAGCGTACGAATGATCCGTTTTCGAGGAAGCGGGTCGATACGTCCGGTGCGTTGTAAGGACCTTCTGCCAGACCCGGTACATTGCGGGTTACGTTACGGCCGTTGTTGTACGAACCTTTTGTAAAGTAAGCGTTAGCTGTGTTGTTGTAGATGTAGTTACCGGCAACCGCGTTGAAGAACATGCTGGCTGTCCAGTTTCCGTAACGCAGGTTAGCTGTCAGACCACCGGTGAACTTAGGAATCGGCGACTTACCGATGAATTTCTGAACGTCACCACCGATGTAGATCGAGTTGCCCTGGTCGTCATAACCGCCGAACTCCCGCAGGAAGTAAGCGAACAACGGCTGGTTGTTGGCAATACGCTGTGCATAGGCACCTGTCAGACCCTGGCCGCTGATACCACCTGTGTTGATGATACCGCCGTAGTTTTTCAGGATGTTTTTGTTGAAGGCACCGTTCGCGCTGATGTCTAAGCCAAATTTAGCTTTGTCAACCGCAACGAAGTTCAGGGCTAATTCAACACCGCTGTTGATGACATTACCGTCGATGTTTTTCCATACGAACGGAGTCAGGGCCGGCTGTGCAGACGCTACCTGAATCAACAGGTTTTCTGTACTCTTGTTGTATACGTCGATGCTACCTGAAATGCGGTTGCCGGCAATGGCGAAGTCAATACCACCGTTGATCTGGGTAGCTGATTCCCATTTCAGGTCAGCATTCGGGAAGGCAACTGAGTTCAGACCACCACCGCTAATGTTTGTACCACCTGTCTGGATACCATAATCGTCATAACGCTGACGCTGTACGAACAGGTTGTGCGGAATCGACTGGTTACCCGTTACACCATATCCGAAACGTACTTTCAGGTCCTGGAAGATGTTTTTAGGAATGAAATCCTTGTTGATCAGTTTGTAGGCAACAGCAGCAGACGGGAAGTAACCATACTTGTTGTTTGTACCGAAACGGGTAGAACCGTCAGCACGCAGAGTACCGGTTACGATCAGATCACCAAAGCCCAGGTTAACACGACCAAAGAATGACTGTAATTCGTCTTTCGTATAGTTTGTGTTGCTCAGTACGCTACCGATCAGGTTTTTGCTCGGATCGAAGTTGGCTGATGCTGCATTCTGAATCATCAGGTCAAGATCGCCGGTCCGGAAGTTTGTCGCAGAAGCTTTCTGATAGAAATACTCAAAGCTCTGGTACGAATAACCTAACAGGGCGCTCAGGTCAACTTTGCCTAACTGTTTGTTATAGGTAAAGTAGTTTTCCCACAAGCTGTTATCAATCTGAATATCTGTCAGATACAGACGCCCCTGGTTCTGGATATCCTGATACAGGAGGTCTTTAGAGAAGGCAGCCTTACGAGACGACATTGACTTATCAAAACCATATACTGTCTTGAATTTCAGACCGTTGATGATTTCATACTCCAGGTTGACGTTACCAACCGCGCGCAGTGTTTTTGTGTTGTCTTTTGACAGATCAAGCAGGGCCTGCGGGTTTGGTTCTGCTACGTTGGTAGACTGATACAACGTACCGTTTGCGTTATAAACCGGCAGTGTCGGGTTAGACTTCAGGATACCGGCCAGGAGGTCACCCTGATAACCGGCGTTGTCGGTTACCGGAATGTTGCCGTCTTTTGTCTGCGATACTGTTGCCTGAACACCGATATTCAGTTTGTCGTTGATAAACTTCTTGTTGCCGTTTACACCAATGCTGATCCGGTTCAGAGAGCTTTTCTGCATGATACCCTGCTGATCAAGGTAACCCAGTGAGAAACGGTAGTTACCGCTTGCATCGCCGGCACCGTATGACAGGTTCTGCTGGTTAGTAACGCCGGTACGGAACAGGATGTTCTGCCAGTCAGTACGGGCACCACGGTCGTTAGCCGGCTGTAATTTAGCGTACTCATCCGGGCTCAGCAGGTCATATTTCTTGGTGATGCTGCTGATACCGATTGATGGTGAATACTCCAGTGTACCTTTACCACCTTTACCTTTTTTGGTTGTAATCAACACAACACCGTTTGCACCCCGTGCACCGTAGATCGCTGTCGCAGAAGCATCTTTCAGGATGTCCATTGATTCGATGTCGTTCGGGTTCAGGAAGTTCAGCGGGTTACGGGCTGATGACGAACCGATACCTGAGTTATCACCGCCTGACGAAGTTTCGTCGCCGCTCAGCGGAACACCGTCAACAACGAAGAGCGGGTTGTTACCGTTACGCACTGAAGACGTACCACGGATACGGATGTTGATCGGACCGCCCGGCTCACCGTTACCTTGTGTAATGGCAACACCCGGTACACGGCCCTGCATCAGCTGCTCAGGTGAAATGATCACACCTTTGTTGAAGTCTTTAGAGCCGATTGCGTTTACCGCACCGGTCAGGTCTTTTTTCTTAACCGTACCGTAACCGATAACAACAACTTCGTTCAGCGACTGGCTGCTTTCAGCTAATGTTACATCAACTACGCTGCGGTTACCGACAGCTACTTCCTGTGTTTCGTAACCAACAAAGCTGAAAACGATAACACCCTTGTCTGGTACACCAAGCTTGTAGTTACCATCGGCGTCGGAATTTGTACCCTTGCTGGAACCTTTAACGGCAATGCTGACACCAGGCATTGCAACCCCCTTAGCGTCTTTTACCTTGCCTGTTATCTGTTTGTCCTGAGCCCAAACACCCAGCGACATAATCATCATGAAAGCCGTTAGCAGCGTGGTGCCTATTGCCGTTTGGCTCCGGGCTGCGGCTCTCCATCCCACTAAAGAGAAAATGTTCACCATAGGTTAAAAGAATGATTAGACTGTTAAATACAAATTGTTACATAAAATGATCAAAAAACAACATTGATCGTGGTGCAAAGGTAGCCGAATTGCTCCTCAATTTGTTAAAACTTATCCCAAAATAATTAAAGTTTGTTTCGGGCCCGAAAAAAAGCAGCAATGGGTAAAACAGGCCTTATTTGTACTATTTATGGATTTTATTTCTCCGGAGAAGCATTCAAAAAAATTGCGGCTGCTTCAGTTTTGTAACAGGATGTTACTTGAATAGTACAATTTTAGAGAGGCATTTTGGATAATTACAATTGGTTAATTTAGGCTTACTATTCGTCAATAAGGCATTAAGGGTATGGGCAAAATTCCTGTTTTGTTGACTTATATATTGATTTTATAAGATCAGGCAAAGTAAAAACGCCTTTGTTTTTACTCTTAATTCTGCGTTGGGGTATGTAAATTTTTAAATTCGGAAGGAGAGATGTTGTACTTCTGCTTAAATGCTGTGGCAAAGTAAGTCGATGAAGAAAAGCCGACATCATAGGCTACTTCAGAAATTGTCGTATTAGGCTTCAGCAGGAGCTGACGGGCCTTTGTAAGCCGTATATTCTGCAGGTAGTCCATTACCCCGCATCCGAGTAAGGCTTTTGATTTCCGGTAGAGCTGCATTCTGGATAAACCGATCGCCTGTGCAATGCCATCGACGGTCAGTTCGGAGTTGGCAATGTTCTGTTCAATTACAACCGTCAGCTCATCGATAAACTTACGGTCAGTTCGCTGCGGGGCCAGGGTTGTGGTATCCAGTGACAGTTCCCTTCTGAAGTGATCGCGTATCCGTTCCCGGCTGCGCAAGAGCGTTTTCATACTTTCAATCAGATAAATCGGATTGAATGGCTTCATTATATATAAGTCGGCTCCTGACTGAACGCCTTCGATAATCTGTTCGGGTGTGTTACGGGCCGTTAGCATAACGGCCGGAATGTGCGACGTCCGCCAGTCGTTTTTTAGCTGGCTGACCACCTGAATACCGGATTGCCCCGGAATAACGACGTCACATATCAACAGATCCGGCAGACTGTCGAATGCCATTTTAAGACCGGTATCACCGTCAGCTGCCTCCAGCACCTGAAAGTGCGGCTGTAGCTTACTAACCAGGAAAGCCCGGAGATCGGCATTGTCTTCAATGACCAGTACTGTTGCATCGGCATTGGCCGCTGACAAGGCGGATGCGCCGGTACTGTATTCGAACAAGGGGGCCTGATCGAATGTTGGCGGGGAGAAGGCCGAAGGAGTCCAGCTTGGTTCAACTGGCAAACTGTCAGCGGGTTTATCCGGTTGTGTTAACGGTAGCCGGACGGTAAAGGTACACCCGTTGCCGGCCTCACTGCGGACACTCAGATGGCCATGGTGCATCTGCACCAGTTCATGGGAGAGCGCAAGCCCGATACCGGTGCCACCCACTGATGATTTCCCCTGATAAAACCATTCGAAGATGTGCTGCTGTTCGTCTTCACTAATGCCATGCCCGTCGTCTTCAACCGTAATCAGTACTGATTCGCTGTTGTCGTCCTGCGCGACATGTATCAGAATATTGCCGTTATCCGGTGTGTATTTAAAGGCATTTGCCAGCAGGTTGTAAAATACCTTGTCGAGCAGATTCGCGTCGAACCAAACGGTAATGTCGGGCGATGAACTTGTTAGCCGGTAGGTAATCCGGCGCTGGCGGGCAATGTTCCGGAAAACATTCATAATCTCCTGAATAAACCAGATAATGTCGTACCGGGCCACCCGGAGGGGCATTTTTCCGACTTCAATTTTCCGGAAATCCATCAGCAGATTCACCAGATGCAGCAATTGCTGCGCGTTCTTGCGGACAAGTTCCAGATCTTTGCGCTGGGTGTTCGGCGCTACGTTTTTATTCGTGAGCATATCTTCAACCGGCCCCAGGATAAGCGTCAGCGGTGTCCGGAGTTCGTGTGAGAAATTCGTGAAGAATTTGAGCTTGGCCTCTGTACTTTCCCGCAGCCGTTCGGCCATGTCAAGAATCTGATTACGCTGCGACAGAATCTCTTCATTCTGTGTTTCAAGCCGCGCATTGATGGCCCTGTTTTCCCGAAGACTGATGAATACAATGGTGGCCAGAATAATGGCACCAATCAGCAGGAAGACCAGAATATATAATACAATCCGCTGATTACGATATAAATGCGTTTGTTCCTGAAGTCGTTGCTGCTGACGGGTTATGTCTTCCTGCTGGCTGAGGATTTTGTCTGACTGAACCTTCAGCATATGCACATTAGCAGGCGTTATTACCATGGTCTCCAGAATATTCTCCTTATTGAAAGGCTGCTTACGCAAAATCCTGAGGGCTGTGCGGATGGCTTCTTCGCCGCCGGTTGGATACAGCATACTCGCATTAATAATGCCCTTTTCGACCAGGTCAATGCCGCCGTCGGGACCTGCGAGCCCATCAACACCGACTAATTTTATCTTCTCAATAAGACCGGCCTGTTTACAAACCTTGTAGGCGCCCAGTGCCATCCGGTCATTGTGGGCATAGATCAGGTCAATATCGGGGTGTTTAGCCAGCATAGCCGGAAGTTGCTTCAGGACATATTCCTGTTCCCAGTCGCCATGAAACTGATCAATCAGGTGAATACCCGGTGACTGGGCAATCGATTCGACAAAACCGGCATGCCGGTCCCGCGTTGGTGATGCACCACTGGTGCCTAAAATTTCCAGTACATTACCATGCCCCTTTAGTGATGTCGTAATATATTGCCCGGCTGCCCGTCCGATCTCCAGGTTATTAGACCCTACATACGCTGTATATTTTTTCGAAGTCGTTTGGCGGTCAAGAATAACGACGGGTATCCCTTTAGCATAAAGCTCCTCGACAATAGGGGTTACCGGCACAGCCTGATTCGGCGAAATAATGAGCAGATCTGCTCCTGCACTGACCAGTTCGCGGATCTGCTGAATCTGTAGCTGACTGTCTTCGCGGGCATTTTTCTGAATCAGTGTGACATTCGGGTAAAAGCTGACTTCGCGCTCCATACCCGCCTGCATGGATTTGCGCCATGTATCTCCGGCCGTACATTGCGAAAAACCAATAACGTATTCCGACTCTTCTGCCGCGTTTTCCTTACAACCCGTACTGGTCAGTGCCAGCAGCAAGGTAAGTAAAACTGATAAAATCCGTGTGGAGGCTATACTCTTACGAATAAGATAGTAAGCGAATGAAAACATATACTTGAAAACGGAATACCGATAA
Organism: uncultured Arsenicibacter sp.; assembly: GCF_945952095.1. GTDB lineage: Bacteria > Bacteroidota > Bacteroidia > Cytophagales > Spirosomataceae > Arsenicibacter. The sequence continues at coordinate 9,366 of NZ_CAMFHL010000217.1, forward strand.
GATGTCAGGTCAGGAAAAGATCGTAAGATAGAATCTAAACTATAAAAAGTGTAAGTATTTCTAATGATTTGTGCAAAAAAATTAAATAACCTGCAAGAAAACTTAAGATTTTCAGGAGATAAATAGCTGTTTTTTTGAATTATGTAGTCTTATAAGTATGCGTGATAATAAATCTGCATGTATTTAACGGATAGATAAAACGGATTATAATGGAGGGATAGTATATGGTTTTTCCTGTATAGATCAGGCATATCTCACTGCACGAATTGCGAAAACTGCAATAAAATTAAATTATTTTGAGACGCTATTAAATTATAGAAAGAATTTGCGCATCTACCTTTGTCAAGGTCATATGAATTGAGAAGGAGATGTTTTTCAGGGCGCTTATTATTTCATGGGGGGGTATACTGTTTGGCTACAAACTGGCGATCCTGTGCGGGATAAACCGGTGGTTCCGGTTGCCCTTTACAATAGACAGCGTGAGTGAGTATCTGCCGGGAGGACTAACCATTGCCGGTCTGCTGACCGGTGTTATCTTAAGCTGGCAGTTCTCCAGACGTTCCGGAAACTGGAAGGCACTGGTCTGGTTGGCAACGCTTTATCTGATTACGGCCATTGGCAGTAGTTTGTCGCCGGATTTGTATCTGCTTTCGTTTTTTATTGGCGCAGGCGGCATTTGCCTGGGGGGGACTATTGTAACCTTACCACTATATATTATAGAAGCTGTTCCGGTGTCATTACAGCCCCGTGCCAGTATACTTTTTTCAGTCACGGCTGTGCTGACGATTCAGCTGATCTATATGTTCCTGCCGGTATATACCGTTAACTGGCGCTGGATTCCCGGAGCAGAAGCATTTGTCGCATTTCTCCTGATGCTGTCTCTATTCACCATTCCGGATCAGGCACGGCAGGTAGTTGCCGGGCAACCGGCGCCGGCCAAAGAGCCGGCAGACCGTGAGCCGGATGGGTCATTCAGTGATCCGGACCAGCCGGTATTCTCCGGATCCGGTACGTCCGCCAAATAAGACAACCCGTTTTAAGGTCTTTTATTAAGTTGTTAAGGTTAGGTAAAATAGGGGTAGGTCTCTGGCCTACTTCATATTTCATATACCGGCCATCAAAAAATCACTGATTAGCGGCCTGCCCTGTCCTGATACGCCCAATCTCTCCGGCTAAACATCCCAAGCCCCGAAAAATAGTTGTAACTTTCGCCTCCTAAAATCAATTACCTCAAACGGTAAAAGCTACCCGTAAGCGTTTGCCGTACGGTACCTCCCATCGCATGATTAATGTCGAAACGTTACGGCAGTTTGCCGGACAACTAGAGGGCGAAGTCTTTACCGACCGCACAATGCGGACCCTCTACGCAACCGACGCGTCTGCCTACCGCGAAATGCCACTGGCTGTGGCTGTACCCAAAACGGTCGATGACCTTAAAAAGCTGATTTCGTTTGCGCGTGAGCACAAAACGTCACTCATTCCACGGACTGCCGGCACGTCGCTGGCAGGGCAGGTGGTCGGAAACGGTATTGTGGTCGATGTCTCCCGTAGTTTTAACAAAATTCTTGATTTTAATGCGGAAGAACGATGGGTCCGTGTGCAGCCCGGTGTTGTGCGCGATGAACTGAATGTGTTTCTTAAACCGTATGGCCTGTATTTTGGCCCCGAAACGTCGACGGCTAACCGGGCGATGATCGGCGGTATGGTAGGAAATAACTCCTGCGGCTCCAACTCAGTCGTGTATGGTTCTACCCGCGAACATTTGTTATCGGTTAAGGCAATTCTGGCCGATGGTTCCGAGGTGGAGTTCAGTACTGTAGACACGTCAGTATTTAATGAACGGGTGCAACAGGCGGCCCGGAAAAACGGCAGTGCGACGCTCCTGGACCGGATTTATCTGAATACCAATGCCATTCTGTCGTCGCCTGAAAATCAGGAAGAGATCCGGAGGAACTTTCCGAAAAAGACCATCGAACGCCGGAATACAGGCTATGCCCTGGATATGTTGCTCGATTGTGAGCCGTTTACCGAAGGCGGTGAGCCGTTTAATTACTGCAAACTAATCGCCGGTTCGGAGGGGACACTCTGTTTTCTGACCGAAATCAAGCTGAATGTAATTCCGTTGCCGCCGAAAGAATCGGGACTGGTATGCGTACACTGCCACTCGGTGGACGAAGCGCTGCGGGCAACGCTGATCGCGTTAAAATATAAACCGTTTGCCGTCGAACTGATCGACGATATTATTCTGGCGCAGGCTGATACGAATGCGGAGCAGCGTAAAAACAGCTTCTTTGTACAACGGACGCCAACGGGGCATTTCCCGATTATCCTTGTGGTAGACCTCTCACGCGATGACCGTGCCGAAATCCAGCGGCTGGCCACTGAGATGGAAGCCGAAATGCGGGCCGGGAACATGGGCTATCATTTTCCGCTGCTGTTTGGCGAAGACAGCAAGAAAATCTGGACGCTGCGTAAAGCCGGCCTTGGTTTGCTCGGTAACCTGCCGGGTGACGAAAAGGCAGTGGCCGTTATTGAAGATACCGCCGTCGATGTGCGCGACCTGCCGGACTACATCCGTGACTTCAACGAGATCCTGAAGAAGCATAATATGTCGTCGGTACATTATGCACACGCCGGATCGGGCGAAATCCACCTCCGGCCGATCATTAACCTGAAAACCGAAGAGGGTCACCGGCAGTACCGGCTGATTGCCGAAGAAATTGCGACACTGGTAAAAAAATACGATGGCTCCCTGTCGGGTGAGCACGGTGACGGCCGGTTGCGGGGTGAGTTTATTCCGCAGATGGTCGGGGATAAGAATTATGCGCTGATGCGTCAGCTCAAACATACGTGGGACCCTGACGGTATTTTCAATCCGGGTAAAATCGTGGAAACGCCGCCGATGGATACCTTCCTGCGGTATGAAGCCGGACAGCAAACGCCGGTGTTCCAGACCTATTTCCGGTACCATAATCAGGACGTGCTGCAACACGCCGAGCAGTGCAACGGTTCGGGTGACTGCCGGAAAACGCATGTATCGGGCGGAACCATGTGCCCTAGTTACATGGCGACCCGGAATGAAAAAGATACAACCCGTGCCCGCGCCAATATCCTGCGCGAGATGCTGACGCGTTCCGACAAGGATAACCGCTTCGACCACGAAGAAATCAAGGAAGTATACGACCTGTGTCTGTCGTGTAAAGGCTGTAAGGCCGAGTGCCCGTCGAATGTCGATGTGGCGAAGCTGAAAGCCGAGTTCCTGCAACACTACTACGATACCAACGGCGTTCCGGTGCGTTCGCGCCTGATTGCCAACTTTGCGTCGTTATCCAACATTGCGTCGCTGGTGCCGTGGGCCTGGAACGGGGTGATGGGTACTCCCGCACTGCGGCGGGTTGCCAACCGTGTGGTTGGATTTCACCCTGACCGGACCATGCCGTCGATGGCGGCCACGACCGTGAAGCGCTGGTGGCAGAAAAATAAAGGTAAATCATTGACCAGCAAACCGGTCAGCAAAGTCTACCTGTTCTGCGACGAGTTTACCAATTTCAACGATCCGGAGGTGGGCGAAAAAGCCATTAAGCTGTTTGAGCGGCTTGGTTATGAGGTTGTTATTCCGGAGCATGGTGAAAGCGGCCGGGCGGCTTTGTCAAAAGGATTATTGAAGCAGGCAAAGAAACTGGCCGAACACAACGTTAATGTATTAAAGGACATTGTTTCGGAAGAAATACCGTTAGTGGGTTTAGAGCCTTCAACTATTCTGACATTCCGCGATGAATATCCGGACCTGGTCGATGAGTCGCTGGTGGAAGCTACGAGCCGGCTGGCTAAACTGGCGCTGACTTTTGAAGAGTTTATTGCCCGTGAGCTGGATGCGAAGCGGATCCGCCCGGAACAGTTTACGACCGAAAGCCGGTTGATAAAGTTACACGGACACTGCCAGCAAAAAGCAGTATCGTCTT
>NZ_CAMFHL010000218.1 GCF_945952095.1 uncultured Arsenicibacter sp.
CGCCTATCAGTACGCCCTCCGCTACCAGTTCTGACGTGTGCTCCCCTTCAATACGATGGTGAAACCACCACGTTTTACGGTGACAGATCATATAGTATTTAATATATGTGCCGGTGACGTTCATGAGCCAAAGTCAAAGCTGGATGTATCATTCCATTCTTCCTGTTGATCGTAGAGTAAACCCAGAATTTCATCGTACTTCCTCGTTAAAATAAAGTACTTTATTTCCAGTAGTGTACCGTCTTTCTTTTCGATTGTATACGTTCTTACCTGAAGATTCCCATCACTCTGCTGCATTAGCTGAGCAAACTTGTTCTTTCGAATCTGAACCTTAAGACTTTCTGCACCAATGAAATCGAACCGGCTTAATCGTTCAATAAACGCTTCCTCTAGAATAACCGGCAAAACTTTGATTCCGTCAAATTGCTTGTAAAAGTCTTCCTCACCCAGCTTAGAGCGATACATAGGAACAAGACGATCAGCCGATACAGACAACCTGTTATAAATCAGATCGAATTGATCTTTTTGCTTCGGCTGCCAGTCCGGATAAACGAAATCAATATAGTGTTGTAGCTTTTCTTCCTCTATGATACCGTTACTTTCAGCAATTATTTCTTCAAAGGCTTTGATTGTAAGTGCTACAATTTCAGAAGGATAAATGTACTGATCCGTAGGATTCGATTCGCGGAAGACAACAACCGGACTCCGACCTTTCTTTCGTTTTCTATTTACACGACCAAAACGCTGAATCAGAGCATCTATCGGAGCAGGCTCGGTAAAAATAATGTCATAGTCTATATCCAGACTTACCTCAATTGCCTGCGTACCAACCAAAAGCTTTATGGAGCCGTCTAATTCGCCATCCTTTAGTTGCAGTTCATGATCATTCCGGTCTTTCCCGTTAAAAGCACTATGCAACAGAACCGCGTTTTCAACTTCGCCATTTAGTTCATTGTAGACAAGCTGCGCGTTTTTAACAGTATTACAAACGACCAATACTTTTTTATTATCGGTCAACGCCCGCCGAATCAGTTCCAGGTTTTCGGTTAACAAACTATCCTGTAACTGAAGCTGATGCCGAACGAATTGGCGATATAGACTATCCGATGCTTTTATCTCTGTAAACTCACCAATGGCTTCTTCCAGCTCTCTTTTCAGAAACGTCGGCATAGTCGCTGTCATGACCATTACGTTTACCCGCAGATGTTTAACAGCATATTGAAGTAACACCTTGATCTGAGCAAATATATCAGGGCTGTAAGCATGAATTTCATCAAAAATGAAATAGCTGCCCACCATTTCAAACATGCCTTGTTCAAAGCCTTTCAGCCCGAACAGATGTTTCAATAGCTGGAATGGCGTTACAACTTTTACAGGCGTAACCAATGTTTTGAACTTATCTTTCAAGTCGTCAATCTTTTCTTTTTTCTGACTTAAAGAGTATTGAAAATCATCAAAATAGTCATACAAATAGTCGCTTAGTTTCCCATGCAGCATCCCGACGTAAGACTGTCCCATTTCGCTTCCTAACCGCTCATACATCGCATTAATGGATGCAGTGAAAGGCAGAATATAGAAAACCCGCCCCTGTCCGAAATGCTTCATTTGTTGCCTTAGCCAGATAACGGCACTTTCGGTCTTCCCTGAACCAGTCGGTGAGGTCAGAATCAAATTACCTGTAACGCTTGCACAGGCCAATTGGTGATCGTAAAAATCAGCACCTACAGCTTGTAAACTAAAGCGCTTACGGTCCAGGAAGTGAAATTGTTCATCAGAAATGCATATCAGTTCCTGGACTCGTGCAGAGCCTAAATGATCACAATGTTTCAGACCACCAAATAAGAGCAGCAAATCAAAATAGGCAGGATTAGAGGTATTCATTTTGTTGAGCTGTCCCTGATAAGACAGTATAACCCTCTCAGGGTGCGGAACCGGAAATTTACCAAGTCTGACATCATACACTTCAGCGGCTAACTCAATCACCAATTTGGCATGAACATTCTTACGAAATTCGGTTTCATAATCAAGTCGTCCGCTTGTGCCTGGCAACCCGAAAACATCGTCTTCTGACTCGTAAAAATCACAGATGTATTTTAGCCAGAGCTGTTCATAATCTTTGTGGTGGCCTGCCACAACGCGTCCTATTAACTCCCGGATACGTTTGTCCTCATCCAGTCCTTCAATGAATGGCAGTGAGAACAGTTCGTGGCGTTGTTTACGCCATTGGTTCGGCTCGCCACGTAGCAATTTCTGAAAGTCAACGTGCCCTTTCCCCAGATCATGGCAAACAATAGCCAGATACAGCACCCGCCAGAAATCATAGGAAAACTCCAGCTTGCTGATTTGTGGAAAAACAGTCTGCAATTTTCCCCAAATCAGCAAGCAATCGTCAACATGCTCTTTCAGCGTGAGCCTGGGTTCTGATTTTGCCAGAATTTCATCATATGGTTTAGTCATACCCTGAGAAATCTAACTGGTGCAGGTAAATATCAACTCCTTCTTTTACCGCCTCTCCGTCATGAATAGCTGACAGATTACCTTTTACCGGCGTAAGGTAGCTGATAACCGAATACGGCTCTGTCCCGACATTCTGACGAGGGAACGTATCTGTAAAGTATTTAGGTAAAGCCTGAATCTGACCGGCCAGATGATTCCCTTTAAACGGCACAACCTGACCCGCTATACGGGCAGAATACGATACTTCGGGTAAATCGATTGTTGTTATCCGCTCCACCGTTGCCAAATCGTTCATTCTTCCAAGCACCAGCGGAAAGTAGGGTTGCCGGAAAAAATCAGCCAGGGATTTATCAGTCAGATAAATTTTGAGTTTGGCATTATAGAGGAACTCACGCCGGATAATGTTCGATTTAGCATTATTCGTTGCTTTACCATTGTTGCTGTCAATCTGATAAATAGTTTCCAGGTCAGTTGCTTTGGCTTCGAACTGAAAATAGTAGCCTAGCTCAAGCTTTTGATGGATCAAATACTGCCCGGCGGCAGCATTGATTAACCCAAGGACCGTACTGACCGGTGGCACTTCCAGTGTCGGTTGAACGCCACTAATAAGATTAGGGTATCGAAAACTAGCTGTCCAGCTACTTATGTCCACAACATGAACCTGCATCAGGATATCTGGTTTTCGAGTTGAGCGCAATACGCATCAATCATTTCATTGACTGCCCCAATCCGGACGACCGGATAACTATCGCCAAGTGTCAGCAGTTGGTTTAGCTCATCGTTGTAATCGTTGAGAAAGCCATTACGTTTGCCAATAAATACCGTACCAATAAATTGCTCTTTATACTCCTTCAAAACTTCTTTCAGTCCTTCCAGATTCAGCACAACTTTGTCATTATTCATCCCTTCGCTCATAACGATGTGCGAGAAAGGATGATTACCGCTGCTGGTAGTTGCCAACACAATAAACTTAGGCGTTACATCACCCATATTATTAGTTTGCATAGCACCACCAGAAATCGTTTTCAGGGCCTGAATGGTATCCTTTGCGCGTTGTAAACGAACTTCTCCGGGTAATTGAACCAGCTTTTGCGGATTGCCTTTTCCGTCTTTAACATATGGGTCATTAATTTCCGTTGCCCCCTGGTTAAGTGCTTCGTTCCGTAGCTTTTGGGTAATATTCTTGAAACCGGTTTTGTTATAACTTGCGAAGGTGCCAAGCTGTGCCAGATCCAGTGAAAACATGCCCTTCATGATAGCGCTGTACTCCTCCTTGCTGTAGGGTACAGAATCCCCATCCTGACGGGCCATACTCGACCAGTTTTCGACAGTTCGTGCCGATCCAACCGAAACAATAGCCGAATTTTTTAACGGAGACACACGCGTTACTGTAGCATCAACTTTTTTCGTTTTCCCCTTGTCATCAACGACTTCTTCCTTAACGGCTTTCATGTACCCGAAAACATCATCATCGGGATATAGAAAAGGATTAGCTTCGGTAAAAGCTATTTTATTTTCACGGGTAATCGGGGATAAAGACCAGCCTATATTGCGTTGCAGAGCTTCCCGCCACCAGTACCGCCAGGCCTGTCCTGATACGTACGTATGCGTACGGCCGTTTTTTGTAATTTTTTTGGTAGCTACCGCATTTTCAAAATTGCTGCTGCTACTTTTTCCAGCGTTGTTCAGGGCGACAACGTCAACGTCCAGCAGGACAAAACCTTGAGTTTTCAGATTCATCGTTAGTCGTTTTCAGAGGTTTCTACTTCTTGTTCTTCTATTTCTGTTAGTACAATCATGTGACTATCATGCAGTTTCTCGTAAATCGCGATGAGGAGTAAATCCCTGATTTCGCGCCAGCTAACCGTTTCCGGAAACAGGTACTCGACATCATCCAACCGAATCAGTGGCGTAGCAGGGTTAGCCTTATAGTTGTCATCAATCAGTTTCAACAGGTACTGTCTTACTTCCTGAGCATACTTTGCCCGGTTGAGTCTGAGGATGGCTTTTTTGATACTGTCCTCATCACGGCTCACAATAAAGCCTGCGACATCTTTGATCTTTTGCAGGGTTCGTTTATCCATATTTTTTACGTAAAAAAGGTAGTTTTCAATAATCTGAAAGGGAAATCTGTGCCTGCGAATCCATTCTTTGAAATAGGGTATCAGGGATTCACCATTCAGCAATCGTTCTAAAATGACGTTGCGCCAGGTGCTAAACGAATCATAAGCCAGCTCCTCTTTCGCGGACACCCAGGTATTTGAGGCTTGATTATACTTTGCATCCTTATATTTCGAGTTTCGGTAGTAAGTTGACACGAATGGGCGCCAGTATTCAACATAAACTACTGTTTGGCAAAGTGCATAAAAACCGAAAACCGTAGCGGGAAGTTGATACATAACGACTTCTGGCTTAGCGCCAAAATTAGTGAAGTGATATAAGCTCAACGTAGTATCGCGAACTTCGACAACGTTTTCGTCAAACCTTGCAAAGACGGCTGTCCTGATATTTTTAATACAGGAATCTGCAAACGAAAAAAGTGCATTTGCTACGATTCCGTAATGCGAACGAACTACACCACTGGCTAACCCACGACCAAGAGCTGTGAGATGACCGTCAGGACCGTTTATCAACTGCTGTACGTAATATTTTGCGACAACATTATTATTGCTGCTTATGAGCCCAAGTTTATCGCCCAGTTGAGTGACACCCAACGGAACGAAAAAGAACCGGATTATGACCTCTTTCGACAGATAAATACCATTTTCAAATCCGTGGTGAAAGTTGATAAATGTACTTGACCCTGAAAGTATATGGTTATCCCGTCCAGCGGCAAACAGATTCGTTTTTTGGCCGGAAATGCGGCAATATCCAACCTGAGAGGAAGCCGTTTCATTGATTATACTCCTATAATACGTTAGCGTTTCGGCGAGCTTACGCTTACTATCGAAAGCGGGCTGTGTAATTTTCGAATTAAGGAAGAACGCGTGCAGGTTAGCATTCCATTGATTAATATAGATATTAGCTACATATTCAATCAAACCTAAAATGTCCTTATCCTTCAGCTTAGGATCTTCCCAAAGCGTCTCTATGACATACCCTCCCACGTCAGCAAAGGGGTCACCCGTTGGAGTAATAAGTAATTCACGCATTTCTATCTGATTATCAATCCTTTTATCATTCATATTAAGTGTAAAATCACTAATGATTGAAACTTTATCTGGCGCTATTCACAGTATTGTTTAAGTCCCCCAAAGAAGTAGCCTTCTGCCGGACCACCTCCACACACCCGCACCCCTCCGCATTGTACCGCCCGAAGCCCGCGTTCAAACCCACTTCCAGTACCTCGCGCGGGCCTGACAACGTAAAATTGAAGTCGTACCAGCCGCGTACCTGCGTCTGCGCCCGCGAACCCTCCTTGATCGTCATCAGCCGCGACCGTGGCTCACGCGCCGGTAACAGGGCAAACACAAACTCACCGGGATCGTACGCCCGCGCATCCAGCTGAATGCTCCGGTATTTATCAATCAGGTTCTGAATCAGCAGCCGCCCGAAAAACGCCTCCGACGGGTGCAGGTACTGATCCATCCCCGACGCATCCTTTTCGGCTACCACCATCGGCGACAGCGTCCGCAACGGCAACGGCTCCCCCGCCGATGATTGCCCCGACACGTCCGGCAACGACTCTACCCGCTCAATCAGCAGGTCGGCCCGATGGCGCGGACTCGCAATCGTAATATCCTGATTCTTAAAAAGACCCATCAGAAAATGCTCCGCCGCCCGCTCCACCTGAAAACAGACGTACCAAACCACCGTCGGAGACCGCACCTCAATGCCGCCGAGGTCTTTCCGGATCGTAAACGTCGGAATCTGTAAATCAGAAAAGGTAAAGAGCTTAAAGCGCTTGGTCGTGCTGACCACATAGCCACGCTCGTGCAGGAACTGCGCGTAGGCCGGTTCTGCATCGTGCAGCAGCCCATACAACCAGCCGGTCAGGCGATAGGCATAGTTAAAGGGAATGATCGTCCGTGGCTGTGCAGGGGTCAGGGTTAGTTTGAATCGCATACAAGGGTTTATCGGATGAACCACAAAAAGGAAAGTAGTTATTTGTGCTTTTTTGTTCGTCGGGTGAAGATAGAAACAGCCGGTAGCCGGAGCGGACATTTGCGCGTCCGCTTACGGATTTTTTTCGTCGGAATAGCGGCTAATCAGCATCTGCGCATCGTTCAGTAACCGCTCCCGCAGTACGGCCGGCGACAGCACGGTGATACCCGTCCCCCAGCTCTGGCAAAACGACCGCATTTCCTCAAGTCCCTCCAGCTCAAACGACACCACCAACCGCCCGTCCGGACGTTCTTCCTCAATCAGCTGGGTCGGATGATAGGTCCGCTGCCGGAAAAACAGGGCCTTTTCGGGCTCAACCAGCAACCGCAGCTCATAACATTCACCGGCCGTGATGGCACCAAGCGAGGAACGGAAATACTGGTCGGGAACAAAGTTTTCGGGCAGGTCAAAATAACAGTCCGGACAGGGTTCTACCCGGCTGATCCGCGACAGGGCAAACGTCCGGACCATCCGGCGCTGATGGCAGTAGGCAAGCAGCATCCAGGCACGGTGCCGCTTGGCAAAACAATAGGGGTCTAACCGGCGACCTACGGAAACATGCCCGTCTTTGCCCCGCTGGTAATCGACCAGAATCGACCGGCGCTCATCCATGGCCGTTTCGATCTGCCGGAAATACAAGGCCGCAATCTGGTCGGTCGCCTGATCATCAAAATGCCATTCCTGCAAGGGTTCATCAACGTCAAATACGTAGGAAACCGGCCGCACCCGTTCGAGTAGTTTGGTAAATGCCCGTTGAAGTGCCGGTGCATGCGGTGTATCCAGCAACACCGACCAGCTGGCTTTGGTCGCGATGGTCAGCGCCCGCAGTTCGTCGGCATCGAGCGCCAGATCCGACAGCGTGACCTGCTGCTGATGGGCAGGCAACGAGAAGACTTTGACATGGCCTTGCCGGCGTTCGAGAATGGTCAGACCCTCAGCACGGTATTGTTTAAAAATACGGCGTATGTGGCGCGGTGTAACGCCTGTAGCCTGTTTGATGGCCTCAATGGTAAGCAATTCACCGGCATGCAGCCGCCGGCGGATCCATTGGTCCGGTGTGTTAGGGGTCATTGTTGTGGGATAAAGGAATGAAGCGATAAGCTAACATTATTTATCAAAACAACGACAATTCATTTATTTAACGTAGTTACCGGTTACGCCCCAGTGTGATCAGCACCACACCCGCTACCACAATCCCGGCCCCGACCAGCGACGCCGGTGACAATGACTCGCCGGCAAAAAGTGCTCCTAACAACATCGCCACCACCGGATTAACATAGGCATAGGTAGACAACAATTGCGGCGACGCATTACGGGCCAGCCACGAGTAGGAAGAAAAGCCGACAATGGAGCCAAACAGGATCAGATACAGCAACGCACCCAGCGCTTTCGGCGGCGCAACCGTAATGGTATCCAGCGCAACCGGCTCAATGCAAAAGCTGATCAGCATCAGTACTATGCCTCCGGCCAGCATCTGAATACCGCTCGACATGATCTGGGCAGGCAGCGTCAGGCGCGGCGACAGCAGTGTCCCGATAGCCCACGATGTATTGCCGATCATGATAAAACCGGCACCGATCAGGCTGGCATTCGTACTGCCAACACCCTGAAAATTACCCGGCTTAATCAGAAAAAAGATACCCAGCAGGCCCAGCAGCAAGCCACCCAGCGCCAGATTCGACGGACGGGTTTTACCGAAGGATACCCAGTTCATCGTCAGCAGGAAAATAGGCAGGGTACTGGTAATCAGTGCCGCTACACCGGTCGGAATGTATTGAAGCGCCATAGCCAGACAGCCATTGGCAATTGTCAGCAGCAACACACCGATAGCGCCGGCGGATAATACCTGTTCCCGCGAAGGACGGGGCGTTCCCGTCAGCCGCGCATAGGAATACAGCAGCGAACCCGCTACCAGAAACCGGATCGATGCCATGTATAACGGTGGCATGTGCTCGGTCATGAAGTGAATAAATAAGTAGGTCGATCCCCAGAGAATGTAAACCGACGTCAGGGCAAGCCACAACGTCATCCGGTTGGGAGAAGCAGAGGCAGTAGACGTAACCATAATCCTGTTTTGCTGTACGGGAAGACAACACGCAAAAACAGGATTTTTCTCCCGCTAACTGCCTTATTTTTAGATTGGTGTGGATATAGATATAACTTAGTCAATAAATCATATTATTTCTCTATAGAGTACTTTGCTTACAGAGACTAATAAAATACCTCTGTCTTGTTCGCCTCCAGCTGATCAATCAATGCCGCATAATCGGCCGGCTTTCCTTCTTGCCGGCTTAGGGGATTTCCCCGCAGGTGGAAGGTTTTTAGTTTTGTCAGGTTGCCGAGTTCCGCTGGTAATCTGGTCAGGTTATTGTTACTCATATCCAGATCTTCCAGATTCGCCAGGTCAGGAATCTGCGTCGGGAACTGGCTGAACCAGTTATAGCCAATGTCCAGTACCCGCAAGGATTTCAGCGTCGTAATGGTCTGTGGCAGCTCGCTCAGCTGATTATGGTGGGCATAAAGCACCTCCAGCCGTTTGTTCCGGCCAAGGCTCTCCGGCAGCGATTTCAGCTTATTATTCGACACCGCTAATTGAGTCAGCTGCTTCAGCCGGCCGATCGTTGCCGGTAGTTCTGCAAAGTTATTATAATACAAATCCAGAATCTGTAAACGCTTCAGGCGGGCAATCCGGCGTGGTAATTCGCTGAGCCCGGCATTGTACAGATTCAGATCGTTCAGACGGCGCAGCCCGCGGAAAGACCGGTTCGCCAGCTTTTTGTCCAGCGGGTTATTGCCTACCCACAAGCTCGCCAGCCGCCGGTTTTTACGAATAGCTTTGGGAATGTCGGGCAGCTTATTCCCCTGAATATTCAGCGCCAGCAAATGTTTATTGCGGGTCATAAAAATACTGTCCGGCGACAGCGTATTTTGCAGCAAACTGAGGCGCAGCAAGGTTGGAATACGGCCCGTAAGCTCAGCCGGTAAATGCCGGATCGCATTTTTAGATAAGTCGATTTCTTCAAGCTTCGGGAAACGGTACACTTCCTGCGGAACACTGGTCAATTCCAGCTGATTCAGTAACAGAATTTTAACGGTATCGGGCCGTGTTGTTTTCCGGGCATCTTCCAGCGACGAAATAATGCCCGGGCCTTTCCGGACCGTACGCTTAACATACCCCCCGCCTACTGACAGAGCACTCATTTTATAAAGACCTTTCGGCGTAGTTATTGGAAACGGATTTGCCTCATAGTGTTTTTGCAGGAACGCAGTAAGTGCCTGTTCCTGCTTTTCGGTTACCGATTTGGCTACGATCGAGAAAAATACATAATCAAATTTGCCGGATGGGCCCACAAACTCATCCATGAACAATGAACCGGATGTCAAGCCAACCTTATTGGCCTCCGTAGTTAACGACTCAAACAGCTTTGTTCTGGCCTGCCAGCGGTTTATCGAATCTAATACTGACTTCCCTTTGCCTTTAAAAGGGCTTTCTGCCCCCCACATTGGTGGATATTCCTTCTTCAACCGGGTAGGTGTTACCTCATATTTTGCCGTATCCTTTACTAAAATAACTTTTACCTGCGCACTTGCCGGCGCAAATCCCATCACGACTACCAGTAAAAACAAGAGCGTTCTCATAGCTAAACGTATTTTTTAGTGAATTAACGAAAAATGTAGTTAATACCCATAAAAAAATCCGGACAATAATTTTGCGGTCCATGGAGACGCTAAACCATTGTCCGGAAAAACGAGATTCTGTACTTAATTTTTACTGCCACTCACCGACGAAGCCGGCTGTTTATCAGCAGTTTTCTTAGCCGCCTTGTCAAAATCACCGGCCTGGATAATGGTCAGTTTTGCCGGATCGATATATTTCTTCATTGCAGCGTTTACCTGCTCAGGCGTCAGTGACTCCATTTTCTTTTCGAAGTCAGCATCCCATGCCATCGTCCGGTTCAGGTACAGGTAGCTGTTCAGCGTACCGGCCAGTGTAGGATCCTGCGCCCGCGATACCTGCCGTGACTGCAACAGACCCGATTTGGCTGCTTTGATTTCTTCAGCTGTAAACCCTTCTTTCTGCACCTTTTCAAGCTCTTCGCGCAGGGCTTTCACCAGACGCTCCGCATTTTCCGGGTTGTAAATCGCATAGGTGGTAAAGGTACCGGTTTTATCCAGCGGGCTTGCCGACAAGCCGGATCCGACGCCATAGCTGATACCTTCTTTCTGACGGATACGGACAGCCAGACGTGAGTTCAGGAAGCCGCCACCCAGCATGTAGTTACCCAGAATTAACGCTGCATAATCAGGATCATCATCGCGTAACTGCAGGTTATAACCCGCTACCAGCATGGCATTGGCTTTGTCCGGTGTTTGCAGTGACTGCGTTCCTGCCGGAATTGATTTATACTCGCTGACAATCCGGCTAAACGGTTTTGCTGCCTTCCATGTACCGAACTCGTCGGTTACAATCTTGCGGATCTGCGTTTCGTCAAAGTCACCGACTGCCGCAAACGTTGCATTCTGTGCTCCGTAGAATTCTTTGTAGAACTTCTTCACGTCGTCCAGTTTAGCCGCCTTAATGGCATCGGCTTCTTCGTCAAACGTCATCACATAACGGACATCGCTTTTAGCATACGGATTCAGTGTACGCTGGTATGAATTAAAGGCAATCGCCTGTGGTTCCGAACGCTGTGATTCAATACCGGCCAGTTGTTCCTGTTTCAGTTTTTCAAACTCATTGGCATCGAACAGCGGATTTTTCAGCATGTCGCCTACCAGCCGTAATACAGCCGGCAGATTTTCCTTTGTCGTTTTAATGCTTACATTAGCCTGGTTTCCGCCACCGGAAACGCTCACCTGTGCTTTCAGCTTATCCAGTTCATCCTGAATCTGCTGACGATTGCGCGAGGTTGTGCCTTTATTGAGCAATGAAGCCGCAAAACTGCTGACCACCGCCTTATTTTCCAGACTTTTGATATCACCGTAGCGAACGGTCAGACGGGCGTTAACCTCATTTCCCCGCGTTGACTTCGGCAGGAGCGCCATTTCGATTGAATTCGGCTGCTCAATCCGCTTGGTACGGCCATCAATATTAGCCGGTGACGGATCAAAAGCTTCGCCTTGTGCCACGACCGCACGTCCTTTGTAGTCTTTCACCAGTGCCTCAACATTCGGCGCTTCCGGCACTTCTGTACGCTCCGGATTAGGATCCGGCATAAACATACCGATTGTACGGTTCGACGGTTTGAAGTAATATTTTGCAACCCGTACAACGTCATCCGGTGTTACTTTTTCCAGTTTATCCCGATACAGGAAGCCAAGCCGCCAGTCACCGGTCGCAATGAATTCGCTCATAGCCAGCCCCAAACGATCTGAGCTCTTGAACGCCAGTTCAAAGTCTTTCAACAGTTTTGTTTTGGCGCGTTCAACTTCATCTTTTGTCGGCGCCTTAATTGCAACTGAATCCAGTGTACCCAGAAGGGCCTTACGCGCATCCTCAATGGATTTGTCCTTCAGCAATTCCGCAGCAAAGTAAACAAAGCCCGGCTCTTTCAGCGAAAAGGCATAGCCATACTGCTGCGACGCTTTTTTTGTTTCAATCAGGCTTTTGTATAACCGTCCCGACGGCTCATTGGTCAGCAGTTCAACCACCACATCCAGAGCAGGATAATCAGGGTGAGACCCCGGCATGATGTGATACCCTGCAGCAACCGCCTGGGTATCGCCCACACGCCGCAATACGACAGAGCGTTCTCCGTCCTGCACCGGCTCAATCGTCGGAACATCGGTCAGCTGACGCGCCGGTTTCGGAATGCTTCCGAAATAGTCATTTATCAGTTTCAGGGTTTTGGCCTCATCGATCTTCCCGGCAACGAGCAATACAGCATTATCCGGTTGATAGTACTTTTTATAAAATGCCTGCAGGTTTTCAATCGGCACCCGCTCAATGTCAGACCGGTTCCCGATTGTCGATTTACCGTAGTTATGCCACAAGTAAGCGGTTGACACTATACGTTCGTTAAGCACGTCCTGCGGCGAGTTCTCGCCCATCTCAAATTCGTTCCGTACGACCGAAAATTCAGTGGCCAGATCTTCTTTTTTGATAAAGGAGTTAATCATCCGGTCCGACTCCAGATCAAGGGCCCATTTCAGGTTTTCGTCAGAAGCGGCAAATGTCTCAAAGTAGTTTGTCCGGTCAAGCCATGTCGTACCGTTTGGTCTCGCGCCATGTTCGGTAAGTTCCTGCGGGATGTTGGTATGTTTAGTTGAGCCCTTGAATACCATGTGCTCCAGCAAATGCGCCATACCGGCTTCTCCTTTTCCTTCATGCCGCGACCCAACCAGATACGTGATGTTAACCGTAATGGTTGGTTTCGACAAATCAGGGAAAAGCAGCACTTTCAAACCGTTCTTTAAACGGTATTCCGTGATTCCCTCTACCGAAGCTGTTTTCGTAATCCCTTCCGGTAGTGCCTGACCGTTAACGATAGTTCCGTGTAAAAGCCCTGACAGGAGCAGCGCCGCCAGCAATCTTTTTCCCGGTGCAAAGTTGTGTGTTAGCATATACTATTTGTTTTGCAAAAGACAAATAACGAAATGTATAGTTAACTATATCCGGTTAAGATCGCAAGTACAAAATGGATAAGCGGTTTATTTAATTGACGTAGAGAATGAATACTTTACAACGGAGGAATCAGGTGATAATGGTATAAACGACAAGAGCCGACCCTTTCGGATCGGCTCTGTCAATTACTGAGGTG
>NZ_CAMFHL010000219.1 GCF_945952095.1 uncultured Arsenicibacter sp.
CGTCAGCGTTGAATTTCGCGGCAAACCCGCCTCCGGTAAGCGTAAGTGACCCCGGTCCCGGATCAAGATCAATCGAGGTGGTAATGCTGCCTCCCAGATAGACAGCACCGGATGCATCGGTCTCGAGTGCATTGACAAAGCCGCGCCCTAACCCATACGCCCATTCCATGACCCCTGCGGCATTGAGCCGGGCAATGAAAATATCTCTGCCGGCTGCCGTAAGGGAGGTAGATGTCAGCGCCGGACTAAAGCTGATCGTACTTGAGAAGCCGCCGGTGACAAACACCTCGCCTGAGAGACCGAGTGCTATTCTGCCGGGAAGCGCAAGGCCATTACCGGCAATCAGGTTAGCCCAGATCAGTTCTCCGTTTCCGTTGAGTTTGGCAACATAGCCGCTCGAGGATCCGGTAGATGTGAGCGTCGTGGAGGCAGGCCCCGAACCGAGTACCAGCGATCCATTAAAGGTGCCGCCCAGAAACAGGTTACCGCCCGCATCAACACGGATCGCGTCGCCGCTACTTAAGTTAGTGCTCGCAAACGTTTTGGCCCAAACCAGGTTACCTGTGGCATCCGTTTTGGTGATAAAGATAGCGCCGCTGGCCTGGCCTGTCGATAGGGTAAGGGCATTGGGGCCATTCGTCAGCGCGAGCGTGCCTGAAAAGTAACCGGTGGTAAAGGTGTTGCCCGAGGCGTCGACCGCCATGGCCTGGCTGATGAACTGTGCCTTGGTGGAACTAAGCCAGTCGACCGACTGAGCCGCCAGCGGATAGCCGGTAATCAGCAATAGAAGGGCCAGCACAGAAGCGCCGCATTGACGGAAATAATTGCGGAGTGACGAGGTCGCCCCACTGGTGATCAAGTCCCAAAAGATTGACTGCATTTTGCGGCCATTGCCTGCTGGAAAAGGGTATGTCGTCTTATGCATAAGATTAGCCGTAAACGCTGATGTTTACCGGCATAAAATTCTGCTTAGGAGCCGCTTCGGTGGTAGCTCATTTCAGTCATTCTCTTGCTCATTTTGGACATGACCCTGTTTTTTGGCAAAAAAGCCCCTGAACTGAGGCCTTTTTTGCCAAAAAACGTGAGTTATCCCGGCCTTTACGGGCAGTTCCGGCCCACAGTTACCGTCCGGGTTATCGGTGCGCTGGTGCCGCAGCTGTTGGTGTATGTGGCCGTCAGGATATAGGTCCCTGCCCGTTTTACATTCAGCCCGATTGCCTCATGCGTGGCGCCCTCGCGGTAAACTGTGCTGAAGACATAGTCCTTTGGACCGGTCATGGTGAATGAACTGGCCACGCCACGGCCTGTCAGCCTTACCGGACAAACCGATTCATCAGCCGTGAAGCTCAGGATCTGCGCCGGCGGGGGCTGGATGCCGCCCACTACCGCCTGCCCGCTGGCCGTGGTCGAGCAGACACCCACGGTACAGGTGGCGGTCAACAGGCTGGTACTGCTGCCTGCCGTCAGGGTGATCATGGCCGTTGTGGCACCGGTTGACCACAGGATTTGCCCGCCACAACCGCTGGCGGTGAGGTTAATGGTCTGACCGGGGCAGACGGTGGCGGAAGAAACAGTAAACGGCGACAGGCTGAAATTCTCCGTCACCGGTAAGTTGTTGCTGACCGCCGAACAACCGTTGGCGCCGGTTGCAGTGACCGAGTAGGCGCCCGTCTGACTCACGCTGATCGTGGTGGTCGTCTGGCCGTTAGGCCACCGCAGGGCGGTTGTTGAAGCGGTGGCCGTCAACGTCAGTTGCGGCTGCGTACAGGTCAGCTGATTGCTGATTGCCGAAATACTGACCGTCGGGCTGGCAATATCCCGTGCGATGGTCGGGCTGTTGCTGACGGCCGAACAGCCGTTGGCACCGGTCACCGTGACGGAGTAGACACCTGTCTGGCTGACCGGCAGGGTCTGGCCCGTGCTGCCTCCCCCGCTCCAGGCAAAGGCCGTGGCGGACGTCTGGGCCGTTAAGGTCAGGCTTGGGTTGGTGCAGGAAAGGGTGGCTGACGGGGCAGCCGTAACCGTCACCGACGGCAGGGCATTCACCGACAGGCTGAAGGCCGTTGAGGTCACCGACGGACAATCGCCGGAAATGATCACTGAATAACTACCCGCATCCGTTGTCTGAACGTTGGTCAACGTAAGGCTGGCGGTGGTGGCCGAGGCGATGCCGGTCAGGGCCGTGCCCGACCGGTACCACCAATAAGCGGTTGCTGACCCCGTTACGCTGACACTCATCACGACCGTAGTTCCCGCGCAGACAACTGAACCGGCAACGGGTTGTTGCACAATCTGAAGCGGTACTCCGTTCGGGTTTTGATACTCGACAGCTCCCATGTCAATACGGATACCGATAATGCGAGGGGAGCCGGTCAGATCGGCCGTCCCGACGGTGAGCGTTGTGGTGTTGGGGTTGCCCGCATTGATGGCCGGTGAGCACGGTGCCAATGCAACCGATGTTGCCGATACAAACGGCGACGTGGTAGCGGTGAGGTTGCCCGGGCCGGTGATGTTTACGTTGGCCGGGTTATCAAACAGCGAGTATGTAGCCGAAGCGCCGGTAGCCTTGTTATTGTAAAACGGGACACTGCCGTTGTTGACTAGTATGCAGTTGATCAGTACCGGAGATGATGATCCCATATCGCCATTGTTGTAGATTGCTCCGCCTTCGGTAGCTGAATTGCTTTGCAGTGAGCAGTTGGTCAGTATCGGAGAAGATGATGATCCCATATCGCCGTTGTTGAAGATTGCTCCGCCCTGGTTAGCCGAATTACGTTGCAGCGAGCAGTTGGTCAGCACCGGACTCGCTTGAATTCCAAATGTACCGAAATTGTAGATTGCCCCGCCCCCGTACGAGGCAGTATTGCCCACAAACGAACAGTTACGGAAAGACGGGTTACACACAAATTGTATACTGCTGCCGTTATTATAGACACCTCCGCCGGACAGGGTTTCATTGGTTTGTCCGTTTGCATTGCCGCCGGTGATGACAAAGCCATCCAGCACAGCACTGTTCGTCAGACCTGGCCAGTTGTGAATGACATGATAGCTGTTATCAACGTTATTGCTGAAATCGGGACCGTCGTCACCCTTGAGGTCACCGGACAGGATGGTTGGGTAGCTGGCCGGGTTTCGCTCCGCCATCGTGGGGGTGCCGGCTGGCGGAAAGCCACCCAGAATACTCACTCCGTTCTTCATCGAAAAGCTGATGTCGCGGGCGGTGGTGCTGGTCGGCTTAAACAAGCCTTGCGCCACCCAGACCTGATCGCCGGGCTGGCTGGCTTCTATCGCTCCCTGTAAATCGGTGGTGCTGGCAGCCCAGCTGGTAGTAGCCGAAGCGGCCGGTGTGATGCCCGTCGTGGAAACGTAGCGGGTCGTCTGGCTAAAGGCCCGGTGCGTGAGCAGCAGGCAGCACAGCAGGCCGATGGCCCGGATCTGTATTCTTACATTCATATGGATTGTTGGTGGTCGGTAGAACCAGTTGATTGAATTCACTAGAAACGATTGTTCGCTCCGGCAAGAAGCGGACGGGCAGGATAGCAGGCGCCTACCCGCCTGATCCGTTGGTGTTCGATGGTATAAAGTGATCGGCAGGCACTCAGCCAGCAGGCGCTCAGGAGGGGCAACAATGCACGGAAAATCATGACTGAAAAGGGTTCGTTTGCAGCTGCAAGTTCCCCTTTGCACCACACTTAGCTGTTAGTTATTCGTCCAAAAATGTTTGGCTCCGTGTCAAATTGAAAAAAAACTTCGTGTATTGTTGCATTTGTCAACGAATACACGAAGTAAGTATACTAAAAGATAGATTTTTGTTGCTTTTAAAACGGACTGTTTTTTCAGACGGAAAAGCGCGGCTCCTGGCAGTGTGAGACCGGGAAAATACCGCCGCGAACAGGCTTTTTATACGAGAGGTTAGGGGCAATTAAGTTTCCTTTCCCTGCCAAAACCTGTAGTACGTAAACGGTAAACCCGCTACTTTTTAGACCGGAATGCAGAACGTTGGCGTGGTAGTAATAAACTAAATTAGATTACTCAAGATGTTTAAGCGACCCAATTTATTGCGGACAATATGTAGCGGTTAAATAAAACCAACTTCCCTGTCCATGCTATTTTTTGGCTACGATTTTTATAAAGAGTTTAACCTCGTTCAAAATTGCATAACCAGACTTAAAAAAGTGCTTTTCTGATGAATAATCGATACCCCAGTCTGTCCGGTCGATGGTCAGCGCACCGTTAACCTCGACAGTTCCGTCCATTCCGTCCTTAAAATGCAGGTTGGCCGGAAACGTAACTGTCTTCGTGATTCCTTCAAGTGTCAGGTTCCCGGTAACGTTTATATTTCCTTCATTAACCCGTATACTTCCATCTTTCGGGACTTTTGTATTTCCCGTTTCCACTTTTGTGATGGTGAATGTTGAAACCGGGAATTTTTTGACATCAAAAAAAAGGGGTAATTTATTGCGGGAATGCTGATCAACAAAATTTTCAATTGTCGTCATGTCAACGTTAACGGCACCGCCCACCAGGTGACGGTTGTCGATCAACAACTCGCCTTTTTCTATATTGATGTCCCCCATATTGGTACCATCACCAAGAAACGTAGTGCCATCCCATCCGCCAAGCAGCATAGACCCCTTCCATACGACAACACTTTGCGTTGTATCGATGACATATTTTTTCCGGCCCTCTTTGTTATAAAAGTCGGTGATGGTCGTTCCATCATACCGATACACGCCAGTCGCATCGCCAAACCAAATACTGCCGTCTCCCGCTTCCGAAAGCCCCAGAAAAGCCCTTCCTGACATTAGTTCGGTAAACTCGGGCTTATTACTATATATAGACTTTGCATCATACCGGGTAAGTGCCTGAACCGTCCAGTTTGCAGGATTTACCGGACCCGTAGTCCAGATGTTTCCTTTTTTATCCTGGATTATAGCATAGGCACCCCGCTCCGATACCTTCGTGAAGGTACTGCCGTCGTAGCGATAGAGGCCACCGCTATTGCCGCTAAAGCCATTGTAGCCGCTGAGCCAAATCGTACCTTTTTTGTCTTCGATGATGCTCCAGACGTCGAGAAAGGGTTCGCCTTTATGGGTTAACGTGGTAAACGTTTTCCCGTCGTACACAAAGGCATCGCCTCTTGTACCTACCCACAGTTTTCCTGTTTTCTCTTCGAGGATGGTATGAATATTATTGTTCCAGTGCCTTTCCTTATAAAAAAGCGGGGCGTTTGGCGATGTGAAATTCCGGAACGATTTCCCGTTGGCCCCTTTGGGATCGTATCGACTTAGTCCGTTTGCCGTGCCGAACCAGATAATACCGGCTTTATCTTCATAAACCGACGTAACCCGGTTACTGGCAAGTCCCTGCGTAGTCGTGAAATGCTGAATGGATTTTCCGTTGTCATAATAAACCCCTGAATCAGTAGTAGTAAACCAGAGATTCCCCCGCCGGTCTTCCAGAACATCCCCGAATAGGTGTTGACCTGTTTTTTGGGTAAGATTAATAAACGGTTTTCCCATTGTCTGTCCGGGATCGTACCGGAAAACATCACCAAATGATGCGTTGTTGGGACCCGCCATCAAGATGGTGCCATGGCTACCTTTTTTTATGTTACGAACCATCATGTTAGGTCCTATGTCGTTGATTTCGGACTTGATGGTATCGGTTGAGGGGGCAGTTTGGTTCTGTCCACAGGAGGTGTACAACACCAGCGTTGATAACAACGCAGATACGCGTAGGTAGTTCATAATTTTGTTTATTTGACTATGTTCCCGAGCCGTAGCGACACACGATCAGGCGTGAGTATGGCAAGGGAGACAATACACTTATTTCAGCCTTGTTCGCTCGTCTGATTCAAACCTACCGGTTGACTTTGTTAAAAGAGTTAATCGACTGTAAAAAAGTGTTAACCAAGTGTTAACTAAGGATAAATCGTGAAATTTATCGCGCCCAAGGCCTAATTTTGGTCCATGAGAAACGTTATTCTGGCTGTATTGCTCTTGCTGGTCATCAGCCTGCCTGGTTATAGCGATGGGGGAAACGTGTTGGTGACCATGCGCAAAATCGGTCATGACGTATTGCTGGCCTCGGGCGATTCTACGTCCTGGGTGTCACCCATTGAAGAGGTCGATGAGCGCACCTTTCTGATACGGTTTAAACGTCCCTTTACGTTTAAACCAGCAGCCTTACTGGAGATCATTCACCGGCAGTTGCAGCAGAATCAAGGGTCAAAGGATTATCTGGTTGAAGTCAGGCAAGAAAAATCAAACGCTGTTGTTTATAGCTATGAAGTCCGTCAACCACTGAACCGCAAGGCGATTCCCTGTCTTACCAGAACGCCTCCCCCAGGGGCCTACACCATCAAAATCCAGTTCGACCCGCCGCCGGTTCAGGCGGCCTCAATCAGCGATGCTGTATATGTAGCCGGTCTGCTTTCCCTTGTTCTGCTGCTCGTTATTTGTTGGCGGTTAATCAACCGGAAATCACCACAATCAGCCCCGGCCGAACCGGTAGCCTCCCGTAATCTGGTTCATTTAGGCCCCCTTACGTTTTGCTTAGATGAGCAGATTCTGCGATTGGGCAATGAGCGCATTGCGCTGTCAGGCAAAGAGTCCAGATTGCTGAAGGTATTCGCAACGTCTCCCAATGCCGTAATTGACCGGGACCGGCTCATGGAACAGGTTTGGGGAGAGGAAGGCATCTTTGTGGGGCGCAGCCTGGACGTGTTCGTATCCCGCCTGCGCAAAAAGCTACAGCCCGCCACTACGGTACGCATCGTTAATAGTCACGGCAGAGGATATAAGCTGGAAATCGACACCTCAAAAATGCCGGTGGAGGATGTCTGATTACAGGCAGACTTCTTGCTGGCCCTTATTTACCTTGAAGTCAACAATAGACCGTATACAGGTGACCGGCACCAATCCGGCCTGTTCGCGTGATAAACTACATTACAGGGTTGATTCAGAAAGTTATACTCTGACAACCATGAACTATTGTCTGACTTTTAATGCGGCGTTTCAGGATTTTGTCAACGCTGATCGTTAGCGAATGTGAATTTTTCGTAACATGACATTTTTAAGGTGAAGTAAATCAATCTTTTACAAACCCCTTTTTAATTCCTTTATCCAATAGGCGAAAACTATTGGGCAGACGATGTAAATTTGTGTATCAGCGGATACTCAAATTTACAGTTAAATTTCCTGAATAACATTTCAGGGTAACCTTGACAATAGCTGGTACACCTACGATGAACCGTGATCAACAACCTGTCGACTTAACAAAGGACCTCACCCAACGGCTTGATCTTGATTTTGCCCTTCAGGCCGCCGGACTGGGCGTCTGGGAGTTAGACCTGATCACCAGCAAAGTAGTATGGGATGACCGCTGCCGGATGCTTTTTGGGCTGGCTAAAGGCAACCTGCTTTCATACGAACAGGCCATTCAATACATACATCCTCAGGATCTGGACCGTGTGAATCAGGCTGTCGCCTGGGCCATGAATCCCCTGTCCGGTGGAAACTATGACCAAACCTACCGCACCATTGGGGCTGATGATCAAATCGTGCGCTGGGTACGTTTTTTTGGTCGTGGCTACTTCAGCCCAACCGGTGATCTATACCGCTTTGCAGGACTGGCTCAGGAGGTAACACAACAGGTAGAAGCCCATAAACAACTGGAGCAGAGCCAGCGGGAGGTGTTGAGCCTGTTTGAAGAGGCGCCCGTAGGTATTGCCACCATCAGTGCGGATGAACTGCTCACATTTCAGTCGGCAAACCCGTTTTACGGTCAGCTGGTTGGCCGGACTCCACAGGCACTGACCGGCAAGCCTTTTCTGGAGGCTTTACCCGAACTCGCCGGTCAGGGGTTCGATGACCTCTTGCGGGAAGTAATCAGAACCGGAGTTGCCTTTACTGCCAAAGAGGTTGCCGTTGAGCTACGCCGCAACGACCGGCTCGAAACCATCTATGTTGATCTAACATACCAGCCCCGGCGCGCGCCAGATGGCACCGTCTCCGGGATTCTGGTTGTTGCCACGGATGTTACCCGGCAGGTGGAAAGCCGCCGGCAGGTCGAGGCCAGTGAAACGAAGCTCCGGAGTATCATTGCCGCGGCACCCGCCGGTATCGGCTTGTTTGTGGGGCGCGATCTGATCATTGAGAACCCGAATCAGACCTTTATCGATATTGTCGGCAAAGGTCCGGGCATAGAGGGACTACCGCTGCGGGAAGCGATGCCCGAACTGCTCACAGAAGGCCAGCCTTTTTTAAAGATTCTGGACGACGTCTTCATCACGGGGATCCCTTTTCTTTCACCCGCTTCATTGGTTAAGATTACCCAGAACGGGGTACTTAATGACAATTACTACAATATTTCCTACACGCCGGTCTACGATGCTTCGGGCCAGGTCTATGCCATTCTTGATATTGCCATTGATGT
Organism: uncultured Arsenicibacter sp.; assembly: GCF_945952095.1. Taxonomy (GTDB): domain Bacteria; phylum Bacteroidota; class Bacteroidia; order Cytophagales; family Spirosomataceae; genus Arsenicibacter. The sequence continues at coordinate 8,440 of NZ_CAMFHL010000219.1, forward strand.
AACGGTTCAGGTAGCCGCTCAACAGGCGCTGGCCAGCAGTGAAGCACACCTGAAGTTCTTACAGAATACGGTGCCGGCTATGATATTTTACCTGGACACGCAACAACGTTATCAGTCGTATAATGAAACATTTATGCGCTGGTTCAGTGTGGATGCAATGTCCGCGCTGGGTAAAACGGTAGAGGAATTTATTGGTCCGGCTGCGTATCAACGCGTAGCTCCTTACCTCACCCTGGCGTACAGCGGTCAGCCGCAACGGTATGAGATGAGAGCCCCGGCCAGGCTGGGGGAAGACCGGTGGCTGGACATCATCTATACCCCCCACGTGGATCAGGCGGGGAACGTACTGGGTATCATCGTTATGTCCACGGACATTACCCAAAGTAAACAGGTCGAAACCGACCTGCGCCAAAGTGAAGCCCGTTACCGGGCGTTGAGTAACGAACTGGAACAGCGTGTAGCGGAACGGACCCGCGAACTGGTGGTGGCCAATCAGGACCTGACCCGTTCGAACGCCAATCTGCAACAGTTTGCTTACATCGCCAGCCATGACCTGCAGGAACCGCTGCGTAAGATCCAGTCGTTTAGCGACCTGCTGATCCGGCAACTGGATGAACACCTGAACGAAACCAGCCGGAGTTACTTAGAGCGTATTACGGCCGCAGGTTCCCGTATGTCGCTGCTCATTAAAGACTTGTTGGCCTACTCGCGGATTGCCACCCGACAGCAAACATTCGGTCCCGTCTCACTGATGACCATTGTGCAGGATACGCTGACGATGCTCGAATGGGAAATCCAGCAAACGGAGGCCCGGATTCAGGTAGATGAATTGCCGGTTGTCAATGGCGATGAATCGCAGCTGGGCCAGCTTTTTCAGAACCTGCTGACCAATGCCATTAAGTTTGTCAAGCCGGATCAGTCCCCCGTCATTGCTATCCGGTATAGGCAGTGCCCGCCGGAGGACTTGCCGCTGACGATCAAACCAGACGCGCAGGTACCGTTTTACCATCAGATCAATGTGGTTGATCAGGGGATTGGGTTTGATATTAAGTTTCTTGACCGCATCTTTCAGGTCTTCCAGCGGCTGCACGGCAAGAATGAGTTTGCGGGAAGCGGGATCGGATTAGCGATTTGTCAGCGGGTCGTAGAAAATCACGCGGGTGGCATCACAGCGCACAGTGCACCTGGCCAGGGAGCTACATTCAGCGTGTATTTACCGGCTTAAGACTGCCCAATCAGGGTTTGTACTCCACTAATGGTCACTGGTCGGTTAGCCGGTAAACGATCTGGCTACAACCGGTTGCGGATTTATCTAAGGCTAAAACCACTGCACAAAACGATCTGTCACAGTGATCCTTGAATCGTACCCTCCTTTAGCTGCTCAACACTCGACGGTTCAGGCAGTTGTCCCCCCGCAACTGGATCCTGCGCCGGCCGTGCACCCGTAGCAATGCTGATTAATCACCACCGACCGCTGATTTAAGGCCGTCAGGTCGAAATCCTTAACGTGCTGAACCGGACTGGCTACTTTCAGGTCAAGCATCTGGTTAAAGTCACAGTCGTATATAAAGCCGTCCCAGCTGATCGACAGGGTATTCCGGCACATGACACCGGCAGCGGCAACCGGATTGAAGGCATTCACCAGTTTTTCCATGTAGCCGTCGTAGTTACCCGACGAAATCAGGTAATCCAGAAACCGGCTGATCGGTATATTGGTAATGGCGTACAGATCATTGAACTGAATGCCAAACTCATCCTGCAATACCCGTTTGAACTGCCGTTTCAAACTCTCCTGCGAACCAGGCAGAAAAGCGCCGTTGGGATTATACACCAGATTCAGCAGCAGCCCCGTGTCCGGCTGACCATAACCCACTGCATTCAGCATCCGCAGCGCCCGGACAGAGTCCTCAAACACACCTTTCCCGCGCTGCCGGTCGGTTTTGTCGGCATTGTAGAACGGCAATGAACTGACGACTTCAACCTCGTGTTGCCGGAAGAAATCGGGCAAGTCATTGTATTTGGGATTGGCGACAATAATCGTCAGGTTGCAGCGGACCATCACCTTGCGACCCAGTTTCCGGACTTCTTCCACAAACCACCGGAAATTCGGGTTCATTTCCGGTGCGCCACCCGTCAGGTCAACCGTTGGAATGCTCGTTTGGGCCAGGGCATCCAGACACGCCTGCATTGTTTCCCGGGTCATGATTTCCTTCCGGTCTGGACCGGCATCGACGTGGCAGTGCTTGCAAACCTGGTTGCACATTTTGCCCAGATTTATTTGAAAAACAGCAGGCTCAACGATACTTAACGGAAACAGCCCTGCGGCTTGAAGTTTCTCATGAAAAAGCGGTAACTGCAACCTGTCGGCTACCTCGCTTTGCAGTGTCTGAAGCTGTACGGCAACGTTGGCTAACTGATGCCCGCTGGCTTTTAGTGATTTCATAGGTTATATACGTATAAAGAGTACATGAGTGAACAGTGTTTTCACTCGTAAAAATGCCGTAGTCTGCGAATCGTGGTGAGTACAATCCAGTCACCTAACCGGGGCAGATGCGTATGGACCAGTACAATCAGCCTGCCCAGCGCGGAGATGACCGTTCGCTGACGCCGCCGACGGATATGCCGGAGAATAATCCGGGCAACCTCCGCCTGACTTTTCTGCCAGCGGGGAGGGCGGTGGGCAATCGGTACCGGCTGTCCCGTGGCATCGAGTACCCTTTTTTCCGGATCATTCTGCGTAAAACCAATGTGTACCACACCGATCTGAATGCCTGTATCCGCCAGTTCCAGGCGTAACGTATGGGCCAGATTGGCCACCGCCGCTTTTCCTGCGCAGTAGGCTGAGCCACTTGGCATTCCATTCAGCGCGGATATGGATGAAATAAAGGTAACAACGCCTTTCGTTTCAATCAGGTACGGTAAAGCAGCCTTCAACGGATAAACGGTTCCATACACATTACTATCGAGTACCTGCCGGAATACCTCGGGCTGCATGTCGGTAAAATAGGCACGCATGGAGATACTGGCGTTGGTAATCAGTATATCCAGCTGCCCGTATGTAGCAATAGCGTTGGTAATCAGGCGTTCACAGTCTTCAAAGCAGGTTACGTCGGCCAGACAACTGACGACCTCCAGCCCCTCGCGGCGAAGTTCTTCTTCTGTTTGGATCAGGCGTTCCTTGCTGCGCCCGTTTAAAACCACTTTCGCCCCGGCAACGCATAATGCCCGTGCCGTAGCTTTACCGATACCCGACTCGGAGCCGGTGACAATGGCTACTTTACCGGCAAAGGGCCCCGAAACTGCCGTTTTACCCGTTGTACGCTTTTTCAAACCATCCGCACTGGCAGCAGCTGAAACCGGCGTATGTGTGGTTCCGGCTTCAAATGGTTCGATTCGTTTAGTTAGTTCGGGCACGTTAAGTCAGATAGTTATGTCGTTTAAACCAGTTGAATGCTTCGTCGATCGCTGCTTCAACCGGCGTTTGCAGAAGGCCCAGTTCCGAAACGGATTTCTGCGCACTAAAATAATGGCCGTCGTTAGCCACCGCGATCATGGATGCATTCAGTTTGCCAGGCCGTTTTGTCATACTCGCCAGGGCGTCACAGCCAAACCCATAGAGTCGGGCCAGACCAGGCGGAACCGGCCATCGCGGTGGTGAGACATGCATCCGCTCTGCCATCAGTTGAAATGCTTCCTGATAACTCAGGTTTGCATTGCCCAGGATATAGGATTCGCCTATCCGCCCCCGGGTCAGCGCGTTAACGGTTGCGGCGGCAGCATCCCGCACATGTACGTAATTCTTTCCGCCGGCAGGGTAACCGATGACGCGGCCCCCGTAAAGTTCCAGCAACATCCGGCCGGACGTGGGTTTCGCATCAAACTCACCCAGCATGAACGTCGGATGAACCAGCACGGCAGGCAGTCCATCCTGCTTCACTGCTTCCAGAACGCGGTCCGTAGCGGCCCGCTTACTGTCGATGTAATCAGAGCCATAGCGCTTTCCGGCAAACGGAACAGTTTCGTTCCCCGGATGCTCTTTTGTTCCGAACCCAAATACGTTGGCCGTCCCGACGTAAACAAATCGTTGAATACCGGCCTTCCGGACGGCATCAAGCATATTTTCGGTTCCGGTCACGTTTACCGACCATACCGCCGGATTGCGGGCCGGATTTACCTGAGCCAGTGCCGCTGCGTGTATAACAGCGTCACAACCCGACACGGCTTTTATAAGCGATGGTTTATCTAAAATATCGCCGTCGCAATAGTCAACCGGTAAGCCGGCCAGCGTCGGCGGACGTTGCTTCCCGCGCAGCAATACCCTGACACGGTACCGCTGCGCCAGTAATTCGCGGGCCAGATGAGCCCCCAGAAACCCGCTGCCTCCGGTTAACAGAACGGTTGCATCCATCAACGGTAATTCAGCATGGTTCTATAGGTGCGGGCGATCCGGTCGGGGGCCACGTTCATAAAAAACAGCGAAAAGGCCGTCAGGTTCGCCACCTGTACCCGCAGCCAGCTATTGGTATCATATTTCCGGGCCGACACAAACACGTCTTTCGGGATTATAAAAAACGGTGCCACCTTCCGGATCCGGATAATAATGTCAAAATCTTCCATGATGGTATAGTACTCATTGAACCCGCCTAAGCGATCAAAGAGGGCACGGGTTATAAACAGCGTCTGATCGCCCCCCCGGCTCATAAGCCCCTGAAAACGGGTTCCGTAACTGTTGAACCGGAGCATGATCTTGTCTGAATCGAAGCGGAACC
>NZ_CAMFHL010000220.1 GCF_945952095.1 uncultured Arsenicibacter sp.
GGGTGCCGGGGCGGGGGAGATGTTTGTGCTCGTGGCGGTGGGGAAAGAGGGGGGGAGGGTGGTGGCGGGGTAAGAGGGGTGTATGGCTGACAAGCTCGTCGGGGCTATACACCCTGGATCCGGTGCGGGGCATTACAGCACGGTATAGCACACAGAGCGCCGCGCCCCGAAAACTGCCGTTCGACCACATTTCCTTTATCTACCCCGATCCGGATCACCGCACGGTTTACTGGCTGGCGACGTTGGGGGGCGGGCTGATTCGCTGGAATCAGGCAGAGGGCACCTGGCAGCAGTTTACGAACGAAAACGGGCTTTCGGACAATACGCTCTATGCGGTTTATGAAGACAAATACGGCCGGCTCTGGCTGCCATCGAATCACGGGTTGATGAGCTTTCATCGGAAAACGCATCAGATTCAGATTTATCATACCAAAGATGGTATTGCTGATGAGGAGTTTAACCTGCAGGCACATTACCGCGCGCCCGATGGCCGGTTGTTTCTGGGCGGGCTGAATGGCATTACCGCCTTTTACCCTGATCAGGTCCATGATGAACATCACACGCTGGCCCGGCTGCTGGTAGCCGGTTATGAAAAACTTAACCCGGAAACCGGTCAGATGGTCAATCATCTGGCTGAATATGAACTGAAAAAAGAGGTACACCTGATGGCGTCCGACCGGTTGTTTAAATTGTCCTTTGCGTTACTGGACTACCGGCATTTGGGACAGACCCGGCTTTGGTACCGGATCGGTAACTGGCAGGAAAAATGGGTGATGCATACCGGCGATGAGCTAAGCCTTAACGGCTTGCCGTCAGGCTCCTATGCTCTGGAAGTCCGGGCGCAGACTGCTAACGGCGACTGGGCATCGCCGGTGATTCGTGTGCCGATTGTGGTCGATAAACCGGTATATCTGCGCGGCTGGTTTCTGCTGTTATGTTGTATTCTGCTCAGTGCGCTGGTAATGGCCGTTTTCCGGTGGCGCAACAAACAGCTGATTGCTGAAACACAGCGACTGGAAACAGAAGTAGCACGCCGGACGGCGCAGATTGAATACGATAAGACAGTCATTGAGCGGCAGGCTCAGGATCTGCAGACTAGTGCGGTGCTGAAATCCCGCTTTTTTGCCAATGTGACCCATGAGTTCAAGACACCGCTCACGCTGTTGTTAGGGCCGTTGCAGTATCTCTCCGGCCGGATAAACGATCTGACCACCAAGGAACTGGTGATGAGTATGGACCGGAATGCACGTCAGTTGCTGACACTGGTAAACGATTTGCTCGATCTGTCACGGCTGGATGTACATGAACTGAAACTGACGGAGCAACCCGCCGATGCGCAGGTGGTGCTCAGTCAGGTAGTGATGAGCTTTATGGCACAGGCCCGGCATAGCGGCATCAGGCTCAGCGTTGCGGGCAACGAAACGCCATATCCGATGCTGCTGGATGTCTCAAAGTTTGAGACTGTTTTACGAAATCTGCTGGCCAATGCCCTCCGGCACACCGCTATGGGCGGGTATGTGCATGTGCGGCTGGAGAAAACAGCTGAAGATATCCGGATAGCTGTCCTGGATAACGGCAGCGGTATTCATCCCGACGACTTACCCCATATTTTTGACCGCTATTTTCAGTCGAATCAGCCGGGTAAACCACTACAGGGCGGAACCGGTATCGGACTGGCGCTGTGTCTGGAGTATTGCCGGTTGTGGGGGGGGCAGTTGACGGTAGACAGCTTACCTGGGCAGGGGAGTACATTTACGGTGACGTACCCGGTCCGGACGTTTGAGGCTGCGGTTGAACCGGCAGTACCTGTAAAACCGGTCAGGCTCCCCCTTGATGTTGCGCCGTCTGAACAGAACCGGATAGCAGTCAAACCAGAAACCGGATTAACCCTGATGCTGGTGGATGATAATGCAGATATGCTGCTTTATGCCAGAACCATTTTGTCTCCATACTATTATCTGCAATGCGCTGCCAACGGGAAGCAGGCGCTGGATGCATTAAGTCAGCTTACTAAAGAACAGCTGCCCGACCTGATTATTTCAGATATTATGATGCCCGAAATCGACGGGCTTACCCTGATCAGCGAATTGCGTACGAATGCTGATTTGCGGCATATACCGGTTATTTTACTGACTGCCCGAACGGATCTGGAAAGCCGGCTGCAGGCCTTGCGGCTGGGGGTAGCTGATTACCTGACCAAGCCATTTTACGAAGCCGAACTGCTGACACGGGTGCAGAACCTGCTCCGCCGCAGCGAAGAAAAGGCCGGCTGGTTACAGGAAGTGGTTATAGAGGATACCGAAGCTGCTGCCGGTGAACAGGCAACCTGGATACAGTGGCTGCAGCAAACGGTGCGTAAGAACCTCTCTAATCAGTTTTTTAACATTAAATTGCTGGCCGACATGGCTAATGTCAGCGAGCGGCAGCTCAACCGCCGGGTCCGGGCGTTAACGGGTTTTTCCCCGGGACAGTTTATTCAGGAGGTCAGGCTTCAGGTAGCCTATGATCTGTTTGAAAAGCAGCCGGGAATATTGGTAAAAGAGGTATCGATGCAAGTCGGGTATCAGAAAGTATCGTATTTTAGCCAGCTGTACCGGGAGCGTTTCGGTGTTAATCCGGAAGAACATGTGCAGCTGATCAAAGCCGAACTAACGTAATCGGGTCAGATCCGGCGGCTGTCGACGGTGCCGGTTTCAAGATTCAGGACACCGCGCGGACAAACGGCCGAACAAATGCCGCAGCCAACGCATGACGACCGGACAATGTCCTGTCCGCGCTGGGCGTACCACCGCACATCAATGCCCATCTCGCAGTAGGTAGAGCAATTCCCGCAGGAAATACACTGCCCGCCGTTGGTCGTAATCCGGAACCGGGATTTGAACCGCTGCACCAGCCCGAGGTAGGCCGCAAGCGGACAGCCAAACCGGCACCAGACGCGGTTGCCGAAAACGGGGTAGAGACCCGTACCAATAACCCCCGAAAACATGGCGCCGATGGAGAAGCTGTACGCACTGCGCAGGCTGTAGGAGTCCAATACGCCGAACAGGGCAGACTGTCCGGTAAAGTAGGTAAATAAAACCAGTCCGGTCATGATCACGGCAAACGCCAGCACACCATGCACCAGTACGCGTTCGGCTTTCCAGGCACTCAGTTTTTTGTCGGATAGCTGCCGGAAGGGATCCCCGGCGGTTTCGGCCAGGCCGCCGCAGCCGCATACCCATGAGCAATACCAGCGCTTACCATAGAGATATGTCAGAACCGGAACTGCCACGACGGTCAGCATAATACCCCAGACCAGCATGAATATTCCGAAGTTGCCGGCCTGTAGTTTCTCATTGATGCGGTAGTCGAAAAAGAAGGAATAATCGAGGGGCCAGAAATTTTTCAGGTCCTGGTAGGGTTGCCGGAGCAGTGTGAGAATTTCGGGAATCAGAAAGGCAAAGGCCGTCTGAAAAAACATGACCGATACCGTCCGGAGTTGCTGATAGGCATTGTGCCGGTGCCGGATCAGCATCCGGACGCCCATCACCAGAATGACAAGCGTATAGATGAATCCGTACAGGAACCACTGGCTGGCGGGCTGACCGGTCATAGCCTGTTTGATCGGCTCAACGAGCAAAATCCAGTTGGTGAGGTATTCGGGATAGAAATAGAGGGCGATGTAAAACAGGATCAGAAAAGAGCCGGCTGCCCAGCCGATCCAGCCGCGGTTCGTCGCCGGATTATTAAATATCCCGTTATTGATCGTCGATGGTTTCGGATGCCGTTCAGAAAGGATAGCGGTCAATGCGCCGGTTGTACACAGCCCGATGCTGAGGATGAACCAGAGCCATGCACCGCTTCGGGTGCTTAAAGGACCGGTTATGGCCGCTTTGGTCAGAGAGAGCAGATAGTCATCGCTCAGTTGCTGATCCCATTTCTGCTGTGCCTTCATCTGCTCGTTATACTGTGCCAGCTGGCGGCGTACGGCGCCGGTAAACACATAGGCATTCGGAAACCGCTGTCCGGTAAGCGGGGCCAGCTGCGCGGCCAGAATCGTCTCCTGTCCGGGTCGGGCAACCTGCCTGATCGCTTCGGGCGATAACTGCGCCGGTTGTGGCCATAAAAGCCCCGACAGGACCAGAAAACCCGTGAAAAACAGTATAAGGCCTGAGCGGTAGCTATGTAGTTGCATCATGAGCGGAAAAGGATTTGGCTAAAACTACAAACAAATTTGCGTTAAGGGTTTCCCGAAAAATTAATTCTTTGCCAAAGAAGGACTAAACCAAACCGTGAAAAGATGATCTAATATTTTGTATTAGTAAACTTTAATGTTTTAAAATTTGCCAAAAAATATACTTAGCCTATTTTTTTAGTCAGTCAAAACGATATATTTGTTATCAGTAAACTTCACCGTAACCATGACTCAAAAAATCACCTACGAATCGCTTAAGGCGGAACAAGCCTGGATGGTTGTTTCTGAGCAATTGCAGCAGCGTAACTCTTTACTGTCAATGGGAATTAATTACCTGGAGCGTTTACCCGGTGATCTGTCGGTTGCCAGCCGGTTGATGATTATCCGGTATCACCTGCGGGTTAGCCTTCGCAAACTGACGTCGGAAACAAGGGCCAAGGCTGCCGCCCACATGACACCCGATGACCTCAGGAAACAGTGGCTGCACATTCATCAGCTGTTTTTCCTGCTCCGGCAGATTGATGCCGAACTGGAAAAGGCGACCGGTGTGTCGGATAACTTCCGGCAGTGGTGCGAGACCCGTCCGCAGCGCGTTTACAAATCTTCTCTGGTGCATCTCAATTAATAAAGTGCTAACCATAAAAAAAAAGCCGTTCCTCAATATGGGAACGGCTTTTTGACTCAGCATATTCTCTCTGCTATTGTCGTGGCTTACCGGATGCGGGTAGCGGTGACGGGCACACACTCCGCAGGCGGGCAAGCACAATCTTTACGGGTTAGAGTTACTGTCTGATCGGTGTAGCAGCCATTGGCATTGTACACCCGCACGGTATATGGCTGACCGGTTATTGCTGTCGGATTGGGCAGACCGGTGGCAATAATGCCGTTGCCCGGAAGCGTGGCCGGAGCCGCCGGTATCGCCGTTCCTGAACTGAATGTATTTCCTGATACATATTGGTATGAAACCGCATTCTGCAGGTTGCCGAGACTGAGTCGGGCATCTGCATTGGCAACAACGTCTGAGCAGCTGACCGGTATTGCGGTTACCGTAAAGGCCGGAGCCGGGAAGTTCGTCACGGCCGCAATGCCCGACAGCGTCTGGCAGCCTGTTGTCAGGTTAGACACCAGAACTCCTCCAACAAAATCAACTGGTAAGGTCACTGTAGTGGCGGTTCCGCCGGTTATGGTCAGTGAGGCAACCTGTCCGGTTACATTCCGCAGGCCACAGCTTACTGCGTTGACACCCGTGCCAAAAGCGGCGACATACGTACCGCTGCCGGCAACACTTAAAACAACCTGCCGTGTGGTGCTGCTGCTGCACGTTTGCAGACTTGTCACCGACAGCTGCGGTGATGGCAGTACCGTTACCTGTGCTTCGCCGGATGGCCGGCAGTTCGGGTCGGCCGACGGTGTTTTCAGGCGTGCATAAATGTAGTAGGTTACCGGCGTAGTGCCGTTGTTCTGTGGCAGGCTCAGCCCCGGAATACCCTGTGGCAGCACCAGCACACCGTTTGTTGGCGTTCCTTCACCAAGCACAACGCCGCCTGCGTATACCGATGTACCCGTTTGTGGTGTCGTGAACTGCACGAGTTCAATAATATCTGTTGCATCGGTACTGATGCTGAACGATGCACACTGACCGTTGCAGATCTGGGCATTGTTCAGAATAAGCAACGTCAGTTGCGGACATGGTCCCTGACAGTTGGCCGGTGCTGTATAAGTACGGCTTGCCGTTCCGCAGGTCGTTGCTGAAGACACAACGCTGATGGTATGTGTGGCTCCGTCAGACGACAGATTGGTCAGAACAAAGTTGCCTGATCCGCTACCCGTAATAACAAGGGTCGTACTCCGGATGCCATCCGATATCGTCAGCGTCTGGCTACCCGATCCGTTCGTAACGGTCACGATGCCGCTGACAGAATACGTGTTTGCCGTCAGGCTACAGATTGGCTGCCCGGCTGTCAGTGACAGGTTACAAACCGGCGTGGTTCCTGTACAGGCCGCTGGCGCAGTGAAGGTCTGGCTGACCGGTCCGCAGGATGTGCCCGAGAACGTAGCGGTGACCGTACCGGCTGCTCCGGTTGACGGCAGTCCATTAAAGTTAAATGAGTAGGTACCTATATTAGCAGCAACCGCATAGGTCACACTCTGCACCCCGTTCGTGACGGTGAGCACACCCGACGCAGGTCCGTTAGCGACGTTAACCGCACCGGAAAGCGTAAAGCTGTTGTTGGCCGGATTACAGGCTGACGGAGCGAGGGTAAGCGAGACCGAGCACGGCGGAGCGGCCGTTGTGCAGGCGACCGGTGCAGTATAGGTCTGGCTGATGCCGGCACAGGCGGTGGCGGATGTGGCGACCGAGATGGTTTTTAGCGAACCGTCGGCGTTGAGTCCGTTGATGCCCAGGGAGAATGTGTTGTTGACGGCTGTCAGGGTCTGGACCTGTGAGGCAAACCCGGCTCCGCTGATGGTGACGGTCATCGGCGGGGTAATGTTGTTGGCCGTGAGCACTGCCGTCAGGGAGTATGTGTTGCTGACGCCATCACAGGCCGACGGGGTCAGCGCCAGCGAAACGGAGCATGGCGGAGCTGCAGCGGTACAGGCGGCTGGCGCGGTATAGGTCTGGCTGATGGATCCGCAGGCCGTAGCCGATGTCGCTACCGAGAGCATATGCGACTGACCGTCAGAGCTGAGGTTGACAATCGTAAAATTAAATGTGTTTGACACCGCCGTCAGACTTTGAACAATCGGTGCACCTGCACCGGTAATCGTGACGGTTAACGGCGGCGTGACGTTATTCGCTATCAATGTGGCTTCTAACGCATAGGTATTGTTGGCCGGATTACAAGCCGTGGGGTTTACGGCGAACAACAACCCACAAGGCTGGGCGACCGAACAGGCGACAGGGGCCGTGTAGGTCTGGCTGACCGGCCCGCAGGAAGTACCCGTAAAGGTTGCGGTAATGGTTCCGGTTGCACCGTTTGCAGGCAGGTTTGTGAAGTTGAATGAGTACGTACCTACCGTTGGTGATACCGGGAACGTTACGGTAGCTGATCCGTTGCTGACCGTTAACGAACCCGAGGACGGGCCGTTGGCAACATAGACTGCACCGGAAAGCGTATAGCTGTTTGTGGCTGAGCTACACGCGCCGGGACTAACAGCCAGCGAGACGGAGCAGGGAGCTGCTGCCGAACAGGCTGCCGGTGCGGTATAGGTCTGGCTGACGGCCCCGCAGTCGGTAGATGAGGTAGCTACCGAAATCGTTTTGACAGAGCCATCTGCGGTGAGGTTGCTGATGTTGACACTGAAGATGGTATTCACCGCCGTCAGCGTCTGTACTGACGAAGCAAATCCGGCTCCGCTGATGGTGACCGTCATCGGTGGAGTAATGTTGCTGGCTGTAAGCACCGCCGTCAGTGAGTAACCGTTCGTCGTTGAATTACAGTTGCCCGGCGTCAGTGCCAGTGACAGGCTGCAGGGTTGGGCGACCGAACAGGCAACAGGGGCCGTATAGGTTTGAGTGACGGGATCACAGCCGGTATCGGAGAAGGAGGCTGTTACCGTACCCGACGCGCCGTTTGCCGGCAGGTTTCCGAAATTGAATGTATAGTTGCCGTTTGCCTGGCCGACAGCAAATGTGATGCTGGCTCCGGCCGTTGATACTGTCAGAATACCTGATGCCGGACCATTGGCTACATTAACTGTCCCGTTCAGGGTGTAGCTGTTGGTTGCTGCGTTACAGGCCGTCGGTGATAATGTCAGTGTTTTGGAGCACGGAACGGCAACCGAACACGAGGCCGGAATGGCATAGGTCTGACTGACCGGCCCGCAATCGGCACCGGTGAAGGTTACGTTAATAGTGCCTGTGCCGCCGGTTGATGGCAGGTTGTTGAACGTAAATCCATAGGTTCCGATGCTGGCGGACAGTGGTGACGTAGCCGTCAGTGAACCGTTGGTAATGGTGATTGTTCCTGATGCCGGTACATTGGCAATACTGACGAGGCCATTCAGACTGTAGTTGTTGTTGACAGAGTTACAGGCTGTTGGGGATAACGAAATAGTAGCTGAACAAGGACTGGCTACCGAGCAGGAGGCCGGAGCGGCATAGGTATCCGTAATGCCGGGACACTCCAGTGAGGAACTTGCAATGGTTATGGTTTTTAACTGGCCGTCAGACGGCAGGTTATTCAGGACAAAAACAAAGTTGTTATTGTTGGCCGTAAGGCTTTGTACGACGGTACGGGTACCGGTTGTAATGGTAACCGTGAGCGGCGGGCTGGGAACGGTACCGGCTGTCAGGATACCGGTTAGCGAATAGGTGTTCGTTGCCGCTGCACACTCGCCGACATTAGTAACCAGTGAAATCGAACAAGGCGTTGTAGCGCAGGTAGGGGGGGCTTCGTAAACCCCTGACGCCGCATCACAGGTTATTGCCGACGAGAAAACCGTGACGACGTGCGTTCCGGTTCCGGCCGTTAAGTTGTTGAGTGTAAACCCAACCGATGTTGTATTCGCCGGTATACTGACTTCAACCGTTGCATTGCCGTCGATAATCGTCAGGCTGCCGGCTGGTGTATTTGTCAGGTTAACAACACCCGACAAGGTATACATATTATTGGTACAGGCGCCTGCTGTCGTTGAGACGGTGATACCGCAGCTACCCGTCTGAGCAGAAGCAGAGTGAACCGCCAACATGTTGATGAAGAAGCAGGAAAGAAGGCAGAGAACCAGCCTTTTCAACAAAATATGCTCCTTTCGAATGTCTTTTGAGTGGAGGTAGTTGTCTATTTTCATACGCATCATTGCTTTGGTAAAGGCAATAAAAATCCTGCATCGCCTGAAGACGATGTTTTTTCTGATGAACACAAATGAGTTAGCTGGCGCTGTCAGTCAGCGTATCAGGGAGTGAGCGTGTGCATGATTTTTTTACCGTTACTTAGTTCCATTCCTTTAAAGTGTTCGATGCCAAAGTGCCTGTATATGGCTCTGCAAGGGGCAAAAAAAATGCCGTATTCCTCTGCGACAGAGAAATACGGCATTATACACCTTGTTTAGGTGCCGAAAGATACAAAACGGTAACTAATGGACTACTTTCAGAAAGCTGATATCAATTCCCCAAAATTCATGCCAGAGCTTTACTTTACCGCAGCCTGCGTACTGAGATCGGGAGGCAGGTTGGTGTTGTGCCGTTGCAAGGATCCAGGAAACCGATGGTAAACTGTATTACCGGTGGATTAACGCCCTGCTTTATCGGAATACTGCCGTTAATGCTGTTACTGACCCAGCCGGCGCTGGTCTGTTTAAGCAGCGTACTGTTCTGTAATCCCCATAAGAGCTGATTCGGCGTAAAATTGCTGTTGTCAAAAACGAGTACGTAAGTACCGTTACTGGACAGGCCGGCAAACGAATAACGGCCATTGGCGTCAGTAGTCGTTCTGGCGATTAATACGCCGTCTGCCGGATTTCCGTCGCCGTCAGGGTCGGAATACAGGGAAAGTGCCACGCCCTTTACCAGCGCTTCTCCGTCATCGAGTACTCCGTTTGATGCTGTGCCGCCCTTATCTTTGAACACCTGTCCGGTCAGCATAAACGGCGGTAAACAGTCCGGAACCGAAATCTGAACCGTATCAGACAGATTGGTAAAGCTTGTGTTTTGCAGGATAAACCGATAATTCCCCGGTTTCAGCAGATTCGATACATACCCCTGTGCATTGATAACGGCTGATGCACTGGCCGGCTGACTCAGTATTCGCCATGCCGTTCCGTCGGTAGCCGCCGTCAGTGTTGCTGAGACAGGCGCCTGTGTCCCGTTACAAACCAGTACCTGATCAGCACCTGCCTGCGGGCGTACCGGCGCATTAACCGTGATGGTAATGGTATCTGAACAAACATTGCCGCTTACATCACTCAGGTCAGCCGGCGGTCCGTCGGGACTGGTGGAGACCCACTCAATTTTGACCGTACCGTTTACATCCGGCCCGTCCCACGGAGGCCGGAACTGAATCTGCTTGATGTTTACATTCATCCAGTCCGTTTGCGACAGGTCAATTTCGTACGTATGAAACTGGTCATCGTTCTGAATGGTAAAGTCCTTGAACCGGTTACCGAGTCCTTTAAAGTCGCTGTCCTCAACTGTTCGCCAGAAAAAGCGGAATTTGTCATGCTGGGTTTTGAAGGCTGCGCGGATATAGATTTTCGGGTTGTCTTTACCCTGCCAGAACGCCGCCGGCGATTTGATCTGATTCCGCTGCTTGTCATCCAGCTGTACGTTCAGGTAGCCGTTGATAGGCCAGCCGGTATCATGCACGTCAAAGTAATGCCAGCCTTTCCGACCGTTGTTGAAACGGTAATTGGGACCGGTTGCCGGCCGTGGCTGTGAGTAAATATAGGACCGGATGTCGTTGATATGTCCGACGACCAGTTCATAGTCAAATTCCGTAACCGAGTTATGGTCGAGCTGTTCAAACGGGGTGGCCGCGACATACGATGTTTCGTTGTAAAACTCATCGCCGACATATTCACGGCCGAAATACCCTTTCCGCCAGAAATAGTTTTTAGGTGAATATAAACCCGCCCCGAACCCATTGGCGTCGGTAGCAGCCATCCATGGTTCGCTCACGTGGAAGTTGGCGAAATCCATCGGCGGAGTTACGTGCTCCATTTGTCCGAAGGTAAACGGACTATTACCCGAATAGCCCCAGATATGGTTATACGGTCCGTTCAGGTACATGCACGGAAACTCATGGTCGCGGGCCTGATACTGGGTTTTGTCGGCGCGGAACATCGTCATCTTAACGTGTACCTTTACCACATTTCCCTGTAAACGTACCCAGTGTTCGATATACGCTTCGCCCGGGTAATTTTTGAGGTGGAAATGTTTCGGAATCGTTTTAACATATAGCAGGTTATCCCTTTTTTCGAAAGCAATGACCTCAGAAGGGTTGTGAAAAACGTCGCCGGCCTGAATCGGGTTATAGCCAAGACCAGCGGCCCAGCCCTGATCAAACTCAACGCCCGGCGGGGTATAGGGAACCGGCCCGTCGTAAATACCAATCTGAATCTGCCGGCCAAGGTCAAAGTTATTCACCATGTTCGGGCCGGTTGCTGAAGCAAGGTGCGTGATTGCACCGCCATACCGCGAGTCAACGCCTACGCGGATCACCCCGTTATTCAGCACTTCCAGACCACTAAGCTTATTCTTCTGCAATTGCCCGTCCTGAGGCAATACCTGTCCGGCGTGCCCAGTCATCCCGTCAGCAATCGACGATAACACAAACCGGTATTTACCGGGCGTTGTCATCCCGCTGATCTGCCCGGTCTGTGCGTTGATGGTCGCACTGGCCGGATTCGTCGTTACCGGACACCAGAAGTTGTTGGCAGGCGCATTCGGCAGTTTATAGGCAGGTGTCTGAATGGTAATATCCTGGCCCGCATCAGGCTTTGTACAGGGAGCTTGTGCCAGAAGTAAAGCGGATGGGGTCAGGGTGAAAACAAAAAGTCTAGCCCAGAACCAACCAGTACACCAATATCGAAAAGAGAACATACTGAGTTGACTTTTGTCGTTATATGACTCTCAGTAACAAAATGTATGCCAGTTGGCGATATAGATGTATAATTGATTTTAAGTGTTTGTTAATCAATTGTTTATATTACTGTAGTGGCAAGAAAAAGCCTGTAAAACAGGTCGTTTTACAGGCTTATATGATCAGCAATGGGGGATACTTACCGGCCCATCGCATTCAGTGCGGCATCCGATACCGCGCCTGACGTAATCAGAACCTTATACCGGAACGTGACGGATTTGCCGGCCGGCAGGGTATAGTTCATAGCAGCTTCCTTGCCGTTGGTAAACACACTTGGCGCGAGCGGATTTGCCGCATACAGACCGTAGCCGCGGGCATGCCAGTAGGTTGGATAGCCAACGTTTTTAGGATTGTCAAAGATAGCAATGGACACCTTCTCGCCGTTTAGCTCGCCGGTCAGGTTCATCCATTTGGCGCGCTTGCCCCAGACATCTTCGCCTTCTACGCCTTCGCTGCTGTGATAATGGCCGACAACGCCGCTGTTATCCATCTGGGCAACCTTTGTGGCAATACCGTTGGCGTCGGTAAAGACCTCAGGTTTGTTCGACGGGTGTTCCAGCTGGCGGGCTAACCGGATAGCGACCATTCCTTCCTTGTTATCCTTGAAAACAACATCTTTATCCAGCGCTTTCAGCGTCGTGCTCCGGTCGATGGAACGCTCGTTGCCTTTGCCGCGGAAAATAAACGTAGTTTCTTCTTTCAGCATCGGTTTACCGTCCTTGTCAAGCCAGTCGGCCGTAACGGTCAGTTCAGCCTGATCGTTGCCGCTTTTCATTGACTTGACACCTGTGTGGACGATCGTTCCGAACGGGCCGCCATGACCCTTGACATCGTTGGAGTTGTTCCAGAAGTCGTGGCCGTTTACATCGCCGTAGTTAAACCACATCCCCACGTGGTGCGGGTGGTCAACACGCTCGCCCGGCCGCGGGTCCATTGGCCAGCCCCGAG
Source organism: uncultured Arsenicibacter sp. (assembly GCF_945952095.1). Classification (GTDB taxonomy): domain Bacteria; phylum Bacteroidota; class Bacteroidia; order Cytophagales; family Spirosomataceae; genus Arsenicibacter. The sequence goes on from NZ_CAMFHL010000220.1 coordinate 12,706, forward strand.
TGATGAAGTTGCCGCCTGCCGTCCGGATCGGGTACAGCACCGGCTTTTTCAGCACATCGGGACCCGGATAGATATAGGCCGTAAAAGGCTTATCATCTATTGTGACGTCTATTTTCTTCTGAGCGTCATCGGGCGTGATCTGAATCCGCGCTTTCTTTTGTGCCATAGCCATCGTACAGGCGACCAGGCACAGTAATAAGGCTTTTTTCATAGTGACGATGGATCGTGAAAATGACCAGCCTAGATTTTTACCACTTTGCCATCTGCCAGAATTTCCTGCTTGATGTTATCATACGTCACGCGTTTGCCGGTCTGGAAGGCGATGGTCGACATGATGCTGGCTACTGAGTGGTTGAAACCTGCTTTTGCCGGTGCATTCGGCTCCTTGCGGCTCCGTACACACTCCATCCAGTTGCGCATGTGACGTGAGGTCATCGGGTCAGCGC
>NZ_CAMFHL010000221.1 GCF_945952095.1 uncultured Arsenicibacter sp.
TCTACACGTAAGGAGTCGTCGGCAGCGTCAGATGTGTATAAGAGACAGATGTACGGCTCGCGCAAGAGTCCTGCCAGCCGGAACGTGAGGCAAATGCCTTGAAAAATTTGGGGTACGTTTATATGAATCAGGGGAATTACGCCCGGTCATTAGCGCTTCTGTTTAAAGCCCTCACTATCGCTCAGAAATATGCTAACACTTCAGAAGAGGCGGATATTTTTCGTTCGATCGGCTATATGTATGTTCTTTATGGCGATTATGAGAAGGCACGGCAATATTTATTGGTTGCTAAAGCCGGTAAACTAAAGAAAAATGAATGGCCGCAGTTCGTTTATGCCCATTTAGCCAATGCATACGAAGGACTAAACCGGTTAGATTCAGCCCGCTGGTATGCAAGAGCAGGCTATCACATGGCCGTTGTCAGTAAAACGCAACTTCATCTTGGCTATATGATGGCTTCGCTGGCTAGTGTCTATGCAAGAGTCGGTAAAACAGATTCGTCTATCAAGCTCTATCAGAACAGCCTTAGTGTCTGCCTGCGTCAGCGAAATTACCGTACCTTCAGTCATAACTGTGTAAAACTCGCTCGTCTTTATTACAACGATGGGCAGATGGATTCATGCCGGTATTATGCCCTTATTGCTCTCCGGTTTGCCGGTCGGGTGCACATGACACTGGATATCTGGGAGGCCAGTTCCCTGCTTACTAAGTACTATAAGGCGCGCCATCGACCCGATAGTGCCTTTTATTTTCAGGAAATCTGGCTGGCTGCCCAGGATACACTTTACAACCGGCAACGTGTACAGCAAACCCAGCTAGTGTTGTTTGATGAGCAGCAGCGCGTGCAAAAAGCGGAAATAGTCAGGATTGCATATATCAACCGGGTCCGTCAGTATACGTTGCTTGCCGGGTTAACAGTATCTGGTCTTCTCGGGCTGATGCTATACAGGGCATACCGTCGTAAGCAGTTAACAAATGCCCTCTTAACACAACAACAGCAGGAGTTGAGGGATGCTATGGCGGAACTCAAGGCAAGTCAGAAACGTGAAGCGCTGCAGGCCAGGGTTGTCGATGAAATGAAAATGCGCTTTTTCGCAAACATTACCCATGAATTTCGTACACCATTGTCACTTATCCTGGCTCCGGTAGATAAACTACTGGCCGATGCCGAATACCCTGACCGCTTCCATGGCACGTTACAAACCGTTCGTCAAAATGCGCATAAGCTGCTCCGGCTCATAAACCAACTCCTTGATATTGCCAGACTGGAGGAAGGGCGCCTGACAGTGGTTGAAAGTATCGGAAATCCTGTGGAGCGTGTGGCGCAACTAATGATCCTGTTTCGCCCGATAGCAGAGCAAAAACAAATAGACCTGATTTTTCAGCCCGCGCCGTTGACAACCCTGTGGCGGTTCGACGCAGAGAAATGGGATAGTATTTTAACCAACCTGCTGGCAAATGCACTTAAATTCACCCCGGCCGGCGGAACTATCCGGCTTATTATCCGGCTTCTTCCGGTCAGGGAGGGGTTCAATGCTGAGATCAGGTTGACAGATTCCGGCATTGGGATACCTCCTGAACAAATACCGTTAATTTTCGACCGGTTTTACCAGATTGATAACTCACCTACCCGTTCTCAGGATGGTACGGGTATCGGCTTATCACTGGTACGGGAACTGATCATCCTGCTAGGCGGCAATATTGACGTCAGCAGCCGGCCGGGCGAAACTACATTTCTGATTAGCCTGCCAATACGTCCGGCTGAAGCAGATGGTATTGTGACGGCTCCGGCTGTAAATCCGGACCTGATGGCAGCTTTCCCGTTAGGGGCAGAGCCTGCGATTAAGGCAGACCTCTCCGATGAAGATATACCTCTGGTTCTGGTAGTAGAAGACAATCCCGAACTCCGGTCATTTCTCGTTACCGAACTCCGGACCTGTTACCGTGTCCTGATGGCGGCTGATGGAGAGGAGGGATGGCGCCTTGCCCGCACTGAATTACCTGATGTCATAATTTCTGATATTATGATGCCTTTGCTGGATGGTTTTGCCCTGACCCAGCGCATTAAATCCAATGATACCACCGACCATATTGCAGTTATCCTGCTTACTGCCAAAGTTGACGGTATTAGTAAACTCGACGGACTGCGGAGCGGGGCTATCGACTATATTGCCAAACCGTTCTCCCTCGAAGAAGTAAAACTAAGGGTATCTAACCAACTGTTGTTGCAGCAAACCATGCGGGAGCATTTCCGACAGCAGTTAAGCGTGTCGGACGAACCCGGGCCGGTTCAGGATATTTTTCTGCAGCGGGTATATAACCTGCTTGATCAACATCTGAATGATCCCCGGCTAAATGTAGAATGGCTGGCTGATCAACTCGCGGTGAACCGTAAAACGTTGTACCGCAAAACGCAGCGCCTCACACAACTGGTACCGAACGAACTCATCCGGCGGTACCGGCTTCGTAAAGCAACCGGTTTCCTGAAAGAAGGATATTCGGTTGCGGAAACTGCCTATCAGGTGGGATTTGAAACCCCTAATTACTTCAGTCAGTGCTTTAAGGAAGTATACCATCAGACGCCAAGCGAGTACATCGGACAGGCTAGTGTGCGGAATAAACGTATACTGCCCCAAAATTGACCGTATTTGCCCCAAAAGAGGAGGCCCTTCCGGTTTCGGTTGCGGAAGTTTGCAGGGAACTTAATCCCTGAAATCATACCATGAACCGTGTATTGCTTACTGTGGCTTTCGCGCTGATGAGCTCCTGCCTGTGGGCTCAGAACATTCCTCGTTTTACGGAAGAAACTTTTCACAAGGTGATCAGTATTTTTCTGAAAAGTCCGGATACCTTCTTTGAAAAAGAATGTACCGCTGATTTTGTGTCAATCGGAGCCAATGGAAAACGAGTATCATTAAACGACCACAAAAAAATGTTCCGGGAGTTCGTCTGCGAAAAGCGCAGCTATGAAGACCTTCTTATCCGGCAATATGGTTCGACGGGCGTTATGACCGGCATTATTTTTTCGGTCTATCGCCGGAAGGATGGTACTTCATTTACACAAAAAGATTTTTGCACACAACTGTTTGTCTGGCAGCAGGGCGCTTGGAAAATGGCGGGCTACCAGGCCACAACTCTCGATGGCCGGAGAGAGTAGATCCCAAAAAACGTTAAATGGGCGATGCAAAACCTGTTGGTGCCTCATATAAATAATAAAACTCCCTTATCGATTTATTAAAACTAACTAAAATGGAAACGCAGCAAGCGAGCCAAAAAGCGCTATCAACCGAATTTCTGATGGAAATCCGGGTCGATCTCGATTTACAGATTATTGGTGATACACCGGCCGGCCATCGTCGGCTTTACCCCATCAAAGGTGGATGGGGTAAAGGCCCACAGTTACAGGGTACTGTTTTACCTGGTGGTAGTGACTCCTTTCTGGTATGTCCCGACGGAACAGGGATACTCGATGTGCGACTTACGCTGAAGACCGACGATGACTCCCTGATTTTTATTACGTATCGGGGACTCTTGTACCACACACCTTCGTTAGATACTAAGCTCATGTCAGGAGAAGCCGTTGACTGGTCGGCGTACTATTTTCGCATTGCACCCTTTTGTGAAACGGCTTCCGAGAAATATGGTTGGCTAAACCGTACGCTGTCAATTGATGTGGGTGAAGTTGATCCGAATGGTGTTTCCTACTCAGTTTATCAGATCAAATAGCGGTGTAAACGCATGGACGCTTATTTGGCCTGCTCTTCAGGCCGTACCTATAAAAGCCTAAACATTCTGTTAACGAAGCACATGCCGGATAAAACTTCGTCAGCACTGCAGGACTTTTCCTGACAGTAGGTTTCAGCTTTGTAAAGCATATTACAAAAAAGCACTTCACCTGTTATCCGGGAAGTGCTTTTTTGTAAAATTGAACTGTGCGTCTACTGCACCGTAATGCTGCTGATGGCCGGCGGGCAGCCTTCCGTACCGTATACAGTCAGCGTATAAACGCCGGGGGCGATGATGCCGTTGGCAATGACATTGTACACACCGGAAGACCGGTATACAGCCGAAAATACATATCCGTTGGGTCCCGTAAAAACGAAACGGGATCCGGTGCCGGTGGCAGCTAAACGTCCCGGATTAGCGGCATTGGGCTGACCGGACATTGAAATAGGACCTGCCACTGCACCCACTCCCTGATTGACTGTAGCCGTGCCGGACGACTGGCAGCCCGCTCCTGTTCCATTGGCTGCAATTACGGTGTAGGAACCGTTTGAGGTAACCACAAACTGACCGCTGGCACTACTTTGATTTGAAGGTAAGAGTGTATAGCTTACCGCCCCGGCTGCATTGGCTGACAACGTCACGCTGTTCGGCCCGCAGCCAATTGCACCGCTTTTATCTATTGAAACAGGACCGGGCGGGATCAGATTTTCACTTACTGTCAGCGATGTAGTACTAAAACAGCCGGTTGCCGGATTCAGGGCGCTTACGGAGTATTGCCCTGTCGCTGCAACAACAATGGAATTACCGGATGTTGTAAACGGATTGGTACCGGTGAAACTGTAGGAAACCCCGTTCGTCTGACTTCCTGCCGTTAAGGTCAGGGTCTGGGTTTCGCAGACAAGTACACCTCCGTTCGTCGCGGTGAGGCTGACTCCCGGCACTTCTGTGCTGCTTGTTACGGCAGCTGTTGTCGAGCTGACACAGCCGTTCTGCGGATTCCTCGCTGTTACGGAATAAATCCCCGTTGTATTGACCGTGAGTTGGTTTGTTGTCTGGACAGCCCCGCCCGGACTGGTAAAGCTGAAACTGCTCCCGGCGGTCGGGCTGCCGGCTGTCAGCGTTACGGCTTGTGTGCTACAGGTAATTATGCCGCTATTCGACACCGATAAGCTTACACCGGGCGAAGCGGTATCGGCGAAAACAGACGTGGTGGCAGAAGCAGTACAACCCTCGGCACTAGTGACAGTAACGGTATAGGTACCTGCCTGACTGGCTATAGCTGTGGTACTGGTTGTGGTGGTGCTTAACCCGGGCCCGGCAAATACATAGGTTCCGCTGGTACCGCCATTTAAAGATGCCGTTAGTACTTGGTTCACGCAGGTTATAGTCCCGCTGTTACCGGCAGTCAGGCTGACAGAAGTTGGCACCTGCACTTCAAAGGCACCTGCATCCGGTGCACCAGTCCGGGGCTTAATATTGGCATCAGTCGTTGGGATAGTTACTGCTGCCGAAGAGGTAACTCCTGCATCCTTTGCCGGACTGCAATCGCCAATGCTGTGCGTGGCTACCGCACCACCTGTATTTTGCCTTAACGAGCCGAACAAAGCCGTAACGCCTGTTTTATCTGAGGGTTGGTTAAATACATTATTATCAGCAGCATTCGCACTTACATTGCCCCCTAAAGAAACAGGCAGTTTTCCTGCGCTAAAAAAGAACCGTCCATCACCATTTCCTGCAGTGAAACAATTTATGAATCTCATAGCCTCGCCATCATTAGCCATAATAGACTGAGGACCCGTATGCCCGAGAAAACTACAGTGTATAAAGTCCGCATTGGCATTACTGTTCAAATAAACGACCTGCCCATTTGAAGTTGATCCATTACCTGAAAATGTACAGTTTGTAAATGTTGACTGGTTTACATAACTATCTATCGCTCCTCCATATCTGGTACGGTTTCCGTTGAATGTACATCGGTTCGCAGTAAGTGTAGAAGAGTTAATTGCCATACCCCCACCAAATACACCGGAGCCTGAATTGTTGGTAGCTCTGTTGTCAGCAAACTGGCAGTCAGTTAAAGTAACCGTCCCGGAAACAATTCTTGCCCCACCCCCGGAAATAGCGGTGGAATTACGGATCAGACAGCGGTTGATGGTTACATTACCGCCACCGTCATTAACATATAATGCCCCGCCTTCGCCACTGCCTGCTGCCCCGCCCTGTAGCACCAAATCCTGTACAAAAACGGTTATCCCGGTTCCGTTAAACGATAACACACTGAAGTTTCCGGCTGAACCCGAACGTTCTATGGAGGTGCCGCCGGTAGCGGTGGCAGGTGTAAGTGTACTGAACCCGGAAATCGTACAGGATCGTGTGACCGCCGGCAGGGCAGCTGTCAGCGTGACCGGACCGGCAGTAGAAAAGGTAACAGTGTAAGGCGCGGCATCTGTTCCGCTGTTGATCCGTGAAATGGCCTCCCGCAACGTGTTGGGACCTGAGTCTGCTGCACTGCTCACTACATAGGTCGTTTGCGCGCTGGCAACGAATGAAAGGCAAAGCATGCTGAGTACGTAAACGTATTGTTTCATTGATACAGAATGTAAAGTGTTAAAAGCTGTGTGAACAGGAGCTGTATTCGCAAAGCGGAAAACAGCTCTATTATGTATCTGATTGGCATTTACAAACCGCTTAGCACATACGGTTGCTGTATTTAAGGGTCAGAAGTACTTACACGGTTATCAGTATACGTTTGGGCTTTCAAAAAAAAGCACTGATATAAGCAGTACTTAACGCTATGATTTTATGCTGAAAAATCCCCTCATGGTTGGCTAACCGCACTCAGTCTGACCTAAAATGAGCCATTGAGGTTGAAGAACCATCCTCAAGGATATAGTGATATTGCACTAACATTATCATGCTGGGTTTATTTTCCGGGCTGAAATGGGGACAGGAAACATGTAAAGATGCATACTTAAATACTGACAACCAAGCACATGAATGATACAACACAGGCTTATTGGTTACTATTTAGGTCAATATGTTACTTTTGTGTGTTATTAAAAACTATTGTAACTACCTGTCCTACAAACAGAATGCCCCTGAATATCAATAAATATAATTGATATTCAGGGGCAACGCATCGGGCAAGCGCCTTCTGTTTCGGGTGAATTTCTGACCTGATCAAAAGCAACGTTTACATACATCTCTGGCAGATGGTTATCCGGCAGGCAATGCATTCACGGCTTCGGACATGCGTTGTTTGGTCTGCTGCCCAGTCACTGATTCAACGTTTCATCTGTTCCCGGTGCTGTTTACCCCACTTGATCATTTCCAGAATAATCGAACAAAATGACTGACAATATTCTGTCGAGGTATATTCTACCCCAACCGGTATTGTCGGTATAACAGTCCGGCGACTCAGACCATTGAGTTCTATCTCTTTCAAATGGTGGCTTATTTTTGTAGTGAAGCTGCCCGTTTCATCACAGGTGCTGAAGTGATTATGGATGGAGGTATGAGCTTAAAATACTAGTTCCGGTAAACAGCGGGCAAACCGGAGCGCGGCTTTTGAACCCGCTCCGGTTTGCTGTTTAGGCCGGTGTATACTCACATCATCGCCGAAAGCTGAGCAATAGTTATCACGCTGCGGGCTAAGGCTGAAGCGCTTCTCCGATGGGTTGTCCGGTGGTTCCATTCGGTGGCAGCATCCGAAGCAGCGCCGACAGGGTAGGGGCAATGTCTGACGGGCTGGTACTGCGGTGAGTTTCGCCCCGCCGGATACCTCTTCCATAGAAAATACAGGGTACCTGCCGGTCATATGTATACGCCGAACCGTGGGTGGTGCCAACCGGTAGTCCGACAAACCACCCGGGCTGATAAATCAGTTGCAGATCCCCACTCCGGCGGGCATGGTAGCTGTTTTTATAGAGGCTCAGTTGTGAATCAGGCAGATTGGCCTGTGTGATCGCCCGCAGGTTTATGATATCGGTAACACCCGGTATTTTGGGCAGGCGCTCCAGCAACGCGTCTTGTATGGCAGAAACCGATAGTTTTTTCTCCCGCAGCAGGGCATGGTTGAGATACAGCTGGTCATTCATATTAGCCATCTGAACATAGTCGCCGGGGCCAAAGGCGTCCAGCAACGATTGGTTGAGGGCCTGGCTTAGTTGGCGCGGATCAATCAGTCCTGCCGGCAGGTGATGCGCCTGCCAGTAAGCCGGTACATCCATTACCCCGTGGTCGCCGGTCAGAAATACGGTATAGCCATCCGGACCCACCCAGCTGTCAAGGGCCTTTAATAAATCGGCCAGTTCTTCATCAAGTCTGAGGAAAATATCTTCCTGTTCGACCGAGGTAGGCCCGAATGAATGGCCTACAAGATCGGGAGTTGAAAAACTAATGGCCAGAAAATCTGTTGCGGCTCCCTTCCCCAGATTTTCGCCTTTCATAGCGGCCAGGGCCATTTCTTTAGTTAAGGTATTACCCCAGGGCGTGTAGGTAAGCAATTCAAACATGGCACCTGCGGGCCCGGCCATTTCATACGGAAAGATAGAGGCTGATTTACCCGGTAGCTTATACTCATAGGGTTGGTCATCCGCGGTACTTTCTGTATACTCCTCAACAGGACGCAAGGTCTTCCAGCCGCGCTTGCTGTATTCAGCGGGCAGTTTACGGGCATTGAACGCCTCTACCCAGTCTGGCAGCCGCGGCTGATAAAAAGAACTGGTTACCCAGGTACCGGTTCTGCTGTCAAACCAGTAGGCACCGCTGGCCGAATGGCCGGCTGAGAGAATGGCGCTCCGGTCCTTGAGGGCAATACCTACTGCTTTGGAGCGAAAGTTTGTCGCCAGTGCTAACTGATCCGCTATTGTCGTCACGAGTAAGTTCCTGGGCGAAAACCGGCCGGGCAGGGCGTTAGGATGACCAACCAGCCGTACGCTGGTATCTTCCACACAATAGACACCTTTAGCGCGGCCAGGGTCATACCAGTCATTGCCTACAATCCCGTGAACGGCAGGCAGTGATCCGGAGTGAATCGTTGCGTGTCCTGCGGCAGTGGCTGTCAATGCGTAATCATATTGCGTGTTATGACACGTAAAGCCTTCTTTTTGAAGCCGCCGGAAGCCACCGTTGCCGTATTTTTTTTCATAGCGGTAGAGAAAGTCCGCCCGCATCTGGTCAATGACAATACCTACTACCAGTTTCGGAGTAGAAACGGGCGATGAGGCCGGCTGCCTGGTAGATTGTGCCCTGATACCAGCTACCGTCATCAGGCTAAGGAGAAACGTAGTCCGAAAAAGCATATGTAAAAAACGATTTATAAGTAAGAAAAAGATATATATAGTTTTCCTTTATATTATGGGCATAAAAAAACGCTCGCATGATACATGCGTTCACCAAAAACCGACCGGTTCTGAAGTGGGTTTACGGAAAGCTAATCCTTTACTCCGGTTATCAGTTACCTACTGGACGGTTACGACTGAGGTGGTGGCGTACATAATCCTCCCGTAGAGCCGGATGACGTATAAGGCTTGACTTTTGATAAATACGGGTATGACGAAGTGCCTGTAAGAAGAGCAGCAGCACTAACGGGCAGAGCAATCCGGCCACGAGTCCGACGGGAATGGAAAGCCCCCTGCTTGCCAGTAGCCAGCCGGTTAACAGGACACTTAAGAATACCCCGATCAGCAATGTACTGCGTACGGGTTGAATGATGCCAAAGGCTGCCCTATCCCGTTTCGTAAGGCGTGTCGGATAACGCCGGAAACTTATTGAGGGCAAAGCTCCCTGCCGCACAAGTGTTTGGTGCAGATGCCGGACCGAAAGCGGTGTTGCCTCCAGCCGGATTATAATCAGGGCATTGTCAAACGAGTATCCGCGGCTCATGAGCTCTTCCGTCTGGCAGGCCAGATAATCCACTAATTCGTCGATTAATAGCTCCTGCGTACCGATCTGACGCAGATGCCGGCGTAGGAAATAAGTTTGTTGCGGGGTCAGCATAGTCATAAACCGGAAGCGTCTGGCATCGATAGTGTTGACAAGTTAAGGGGTAGCTGCATTACCTGACTCATCAGCCGGATAAACCTGGCAAAATCCAGCAGTTTCTGACGGGCTGCCTGACGGCCGGTGAGGGTCAATGCATAATATTTACGGAGTCGTCCCTCCACTTCTTCTGACTCAGTTCGTACCAGCCCTTCCTGCTCGAGTTTATATAAGAGCGGATAGAGCGAGCCAAAGGTCAGTACGATTTCTCCACCCGTCCGGTCTTTAACCGCCTGGGTAATTTCATAACCATACATACGCTCTTTCTCAGCCAGTAAGCCCAGCACGATAGTTTTAAGTGTTCCCCGGAGGTATTCTGTGGTTGAAGCGTCCATCGCGTTCGTCTGTTCAGTAAAACAAGCGCACAAATATATATAGTTTTCCGATATATGCAGAAAAAAGAGATATTTAGCTAAAATATAATTATCATTCAGTTAATCGCCGTTTTCCGGCATCTGCCAAAAAAAAAACTATCCGGCATCTGCGTTACGAAATGCAGATGCCGGGTTGGGAGCGTTTGAGAATTGAACAATTGATTCTCAGTTATTAAGGGCAGTTTCGGCTTACCGTTACCGTTCTGCTAACGGGCTGACTGGTACCACAGGCGTTGGTGTTACTGACAGTCAAGGTATACACTCCGGATTTTAGTACATTTTCACCTACGACATCATATGTCCCGCTCTGCCGGTATACAAAGCTGTAAACATATCCGGATGGAAGTACGTTTGCCGGTCCGGTGTAAACAAACGAGGCGCCGGTGGCACGGCCAATCAGCCGGACAGGGCAGCCGGTTTCATCGGCAGTTAGGCTCAGAATCGCTGCGGGAGGCGGCAGTACTGCTCCGACCACAACACTGCCGCTGGCGGTGGTCGAGCAGGTACCAATCGTACAGGTAGCAGTGATCACACTGGTATGGCTGGCTGTGGTCATAAATGTGGAACCTGTTGTGCACGTTGGCCACTGAATTAAGCCCCCGCTACAGCCACTGGCCTGCAACGTTGCCTGTTGGGTTGCACAAACCGATACCGAGCTGACGGAGAAGCCGCCTGGAATGGAAAAATCCTGGCCTATTGTCACATTATTACTAATTGCCGAACAAGCGTTAAGGGCAATAACCGTGGCTGAATAGGTGCCTGCGCTGTTGACAACAACCGAACTTACCGTGCTGCCATCCGGCCAACGCAGTGTGTTGCCGGCCACCGTTGAGGCGGTTAATGTAACACTTGGTTGAACGCAGGAAAGTAAGCTGCTACTGGCACTGATGCTTATCGAAAATTGTATTGCCTGAAACCTGCACAGCGGTGCTGCTGCTACAACCTGAACTGAGGTTTGTCGCCGTTACCGAGTAGAGTTTCCCTCATAAAGCAAACTTTGTAATTTTTGGATAACGAAGATATCCTTTTAGTCAAAGTATATACTTTACTGGTTTATTGGTGACCTTAAAATAAATGAAGTATAGACAAATTTAGTGGATAGGCGTACATAAGGCGCTGCTATGGAAAACTGCCGGTCTGCCTGCTGAGCCCGAATGTAAGTTTACCGGTAAAATTGACTGCTCAGGTAATTGTAACTCAAACCACAATGCTCGAGGACATGGCCATCCTGATCCAGAACGACTAACACGGTTTCACCTTTACCGCCGCCCTGACTCAGGTGTATGCGGACATATTTCTTGTTGTCAATGCTGATGTGGTGAGCAATTGTCAGCCGGCGGGCATTGCGTTTGGTAAAAGGCCACTGCATGTGTGAGCGGATACCGTCAGGTAACCGGACATAAAAGCGACGTTTGATATTCTGTTGATAGAAACCGGTATCGGCCGTTACTTCGGCGCGGATCCGCTCCTGAACGCCCGCTTTACCGGGTACCTGCTGAAGACTGGTGCATTTTTGCGCAAATGGAGCCAGTAAGGTAGCATCTTCCTCAACCAGACCAGTCGAATACGCGGTAATGTCTCCGTAAGTTTTCGATGCCAGCAGGCTGTCAGCAAAAAAATCAAGTGCCAGTTGCTCATAACACCGGGTCTGGATCACCAGCTCGTCCTGACGGGTTTTGAGGTACTCTAAGGCTACATCCAGCCCCGGATCAATGCCTTGCTGCATCTGGCTGCGGTGATGCGTTACAGCTACGTCAACCGGAACACCTCTGCCTTCATAACTCACCCGCCGGGCGCTCACCGTCTGGCCATTTGACAGAGACAGTTGCCATCCGTTAGGGAGCTGATGACCCGACATTGCGGAAAAGATGCCGTTACTGTTTTCGCCGATTAGCTTGACATAAGGTAATTCTTTCAGATAGAGTGCACAATGATCGCCGGCACTGATTGTTGCCCCGCTGGTTAATAATACGGTGGGTTTAATGAGCTGTTTTTCACCCTGAGGGCTTACAAAATAGGCGCTCCACGGTGAATACTCCTGTTTTGGCTGACTGATCCGGCTCCGGCCGAAGCCTGTCAGCTGTTTTACCTGAATCAATCGTCCGACAAGGGCCTCCAGATAAGCCGGTGAACCTCCGCCGTTTATGCGTATATCCAGAATCAGTCCTTTTACATCCGTAAATGACCGGACCATATCATCCAGCTGGCTGCAAAAAAGAGGAATCGGCATTCCGCCGAAACCGTTAAGCTGCAGGTAGCCATAGTCCTTTGACCGACAGTATCCGCCGATCTGATAGGGGGCACTCTTAAACGAAACGAATGGCCCGAATCCTTGCTTCCGGAGCTGGTCTATAGTTACCTCACGAAATCCGGCCTGTAATGCTTTTGTAGGAAACTCCTGATAGAAGGGTGCATACTGAGCACTTGCGGGTAAATCGCCGGTAGGAGAAATAACCACATGACCGTCCTTCAGCGGAGCTACCATAGCTGTAAGGATAGCGAGCAGTTCAGCATCACTGGTAGCAGGAGTTACCTGATTTCTATACCGATGATACTGTTTTTGCCAATCGACATTCCGCGTTTCAAAGTGGGCGTAGTGTTTATTGAAAATTAGCCAGAATGCCTCAAAATTCCGTTCGGGGCTGGATTTTGGTAAAGGGTTGACCAGGGCAAAGGCCTGACCCGCGAATACCATGATGAACAAAAAGATCAGCTTCATCTGAAAAGATTGGCTATAGTTTACCTGTAAAGGTTTTTGACAGCCTGATCTACCGTGCGTAAAAGGTTGCCAGTTGCGCCAATCGTTGTCTGACCAGCCGGTTTTTCATCGGCTCAAACCTGGAGATTCCGACATTGTTTTTCGATACAATCACCTGGAAGGGTTGTTTCAACCGTGTTGTCAGATGGTAAATTGTTGCCAGTTCAGCAATGTCCTCAGACCAGGCTGCCATTCCGTATAAGGAAGCAAATGGCGTCTTCGCCAGCTTTTGATAGACTTCCGG
>NZ_CAMFHL010000222.1 GCF_945952095.1 uncultured Arsenicibacter sp.
ACAGATAACAGGTCCGTTATATTCTGCGCTCCGGCCAGTTCCGCTTCTGTGACCTCCGTTTGCGGGACCCCGTCAAAGATTACGTCAAATTCATCGGCTTTAATAGACCGCAGTGTTTCCAGGGTTGCTTTTCCGAACAGTACTTCAGACGCTTTTACTGCCAGTTCATAACCTGCCTCCGAATGAATACGGGTCGTTACGTCTTTGGCAATCGCTTTTTGCAGAATCCGTAAATGCGGGGCTTCGGCATGCTGACGCTCCAGTTCTTCGATCTCGTCTTTCTGTAATAAGGTATACACACGGATTAACCGGCCACAATCTTCGTCGGCTGCATTAATCCAGAACTGGTAAAACTGGTAAGGCGTCGTCATGCCTGCATCCAGCCACAGGTTGCCGCTTTCACTCTTGCCGAATTTTGTTCCGTCTGATTTCGTCACCAGCGGCGTAGTCAGGGCAAATGCTTTACTTTCTTCCTGGTGTCCGCCGGTTGCATTATCAATCCGGCGGATCAGTTCGGTTCCTGTCGTGATATTTCCCCATTGGTCTGAACCCCCCATCTGGAGGCGTACACCTTTATGCTTATATAACCAGTGAAAATCGTACCCCTGTAACATCTGGTAGGAGAATTCAGTAAAGGAAATCCCGGTTTCCAGCCGTTTTTTCACCGAATCCTTTGCCATCATATAATTGACGGTAATGTGCTTGCCGGCCTCCCGTAAAAAGCCCAGGAAGGAGATATCCTTAAACCAATCGTAGTTATTAACCATTTCGGCCGAGTTGGCGCCACAGTCGAAATCCAGAAACTTCTCCAGCTGGGCCTTAATACCGTCCTGGTTTCTGCGGAGTGTTTCTTCTGACAGAAACTCCCGTTCAGCCGCTTTACCGGACGGATCACCGATCATTCCGGTGGCACCGCCTACCAGTGCGAATGGTTTATGACCGGCCCGCTGCAGGTGTACGAGCAGCATGATTGTTGCCAGGTTACCGATATGCAGTGACGAAGCCGTCGGGTCAAAGCCGATATAGCCGGCGGTCATTTCCTTTACAAGTTGCTCTTCAGTGCCGGGAGTCATGTCGTGTAACATGCCCCGCCAGCGTAGTTCTTCAATGAAATTCATAAAATAATAGTTTATGGTAACAGCAGGGAGGAATCACCGTAGCTCAGAAACCGGTAGTCATTGGCAAGGGCTTCTTCATACACCTTACGCCAGTCGTCACCCAGCAGCGCAGCAACCAGCAGAATCAGCGTTGAGTTTGGCTGATGGAAGTTGGTTATGATACCCCGGCACATCATAAAGCGGTAACCCGGCATGATGTAAATACCCGTATGTGCAATTACCTGCTCTTTGTGTGCATCATCCATATACATTAATACAGCCTTCAGGGCATCAGCCACTGCCGGTCGCTCCGGCTCTGGAACGGAATAGGCATAGTGCTGATCCAGACGGAACGGGTCGGCCTCCTGCCGGATCAGCTTTACGCCCATCCAGTATAAACTTTCCAGCGAACGCATCGAGGTGGTACCAACCGGCAACAGATGCCCGGCATGCGCAATCAGGTTCTGTACGTTCAGGCGGGTATATACTACCTGCTCAACATGCATCCGGTGCTCCCGTACATTATCCGTTTTAATCGGCTGAAACGTTCCGGCGCCCACGTGCAGCGTCAGAAAATCATGACTGATTCCGTTCGCAGCCAGTGTGGCAAATACCCGGTCCGTAAAATGCAGGCCGGCAGTCGGCGCGGCAACGGCTCCCTCTTCCCTTGAATAAACTGTCTGATAGGTGTCTTCGTCGGCCCGGGTTGCATCGCGCTTCAGATACGGCGGCAACGGCATCTGACCGGCCAGCTGAATGACCTGTGCGAAGGACTCCGCTACAGGTTGCCAGCTGAACCGGACGAGCGACTTCTCCTTATCTTCCAGCACTGCTGACAAGATAATGCTCCGGTCTCCAGCCGGGATCTGTACCTGCAATACTTCATCGTCTTTCCAGCGTTTCCGGTTACCGATCATGCATTGCCAGACTGTCGTTGCCGTATCCTGCATGGCTTCACTCATAGAGCGGTCGGCAGGATCCGGATTCAGCAGAAACAGTTCAATTACTGCCCCCGTTGCCCGTGTGAACAACAGCCGGGCCGGTATTACTTTCGTATTATTAAAAACCAGATAGCTTTGCGGTGGCACCCAATCGGCCAGCTCATAAAAATGCGCATGGCTGATCTGCCCTCCCTGATACACCAACAGTTTCGACTGATCCCGCCCTGCCAGCGGAAAACGGGCAATCCGCTCATCGGGCAGGTCATACAGAAACTGTTTATTACTCAACTCCTCCATATCCTTATATACTTACCCGCTTAACTGAGGACTTCTTCCGCATCCGGCTTCATCAGCAGAATCCGCACGGGCAGCGAAATAAAGACAATGGCAATAATGGCGGTACTCAACGGCAGCAGCCAGCTGTAGTTCAGGCTGTCGTTCTGAATATCCGACCGGTTCAGCATCGACAATACAAACAACGCGAGGGCCAGAATCGTATTGATGGCCGCCATGAGGGCATAAAACCAGTTCAGCATTACTTCATTTAACTGGTCGCGATGAGCAATCCAGACCGGAGCAAACGGCAGCCGGTCGTCCGGCAGTTTCGGAAACAGACGCGCGATTGAGTTAATCAGCGTGTTATTGATCAGGAACAGGGCAACACTGGCATAAAAAATCGTTTCACGATCGATGTACTTCGTTGCCTGACCTATTTCGTTGAACAATACAGCCACTTCGGCCGGGTAAGCTATGTAACAACTGATTAGTGAAATAGCTACGCCAAGAATAGAGCCGAAACGCCATACGCGGACAAAAAACGTTCCTACTTTCATAATACATTAGTAATGTGACATCCGGCAAAAGCGCAGCAGTATACGGTGTTGGCTCCGCTCCGGCCTGACGCACAGGAATCAGTTCTGTTAATTGAGGTGCAAAGTTAGCCACAGATTAACCGGATTTACACAGATATTTATAGATAGCCTGAGTTTGTCTGTATTTAACCGCATATTTACGGCCGGATTAAGGATTATAATTGACTGATGAAGATTTACACGAAAACGGGAGATAAGGGACAGACCTCACTCATTGGCGGCCGGCGGGTCAGCAAGGCCGATCTGCGGATTGACGCTTACGGGACCGTCGACGAGCTGAATTCGTGGATTGGTCTCCTTCGGGATCAGCCTGTTAATGAATCACGGAAAGAACTGCTGAAGGAAATCCAGGACCGGCTCTTTACGGTTGGAGCCTCGCTGGCTACTGATCCCGAAAAAGCCGTCAAAAAAGCGATTCCTGATATTATTCAGGACGACATTACGCTGCTTGAACAGGCAATGGACGACATGGATGCCAGCCTGCCGCCACTCCGCGCCTTTGTGTTGCCGGGCGGTCATGCCTCGGTATCATATTGCCACCTGGCCCGTACGGTTTGCCGCCGTGCCGAACGGCTCGTGATTCACCTCAGCGAACAGAGTCCGGTGGATGAGCTGGTGATTCAGTACATGAACCGGCTGTCAGATTACCTGTTTGTTCTCAGCCGTAAAATGACACAGGAACTAGGCAGCGAAGAGGTCGCCTGGAAACCACGGGTATAATATGTATATGACCAACAGGCTCCGGCATACCATCATTCACCTCGACGCGCACCAGCGTCTGCTGATCGGCCTGGCCGTTGCAGGTTTATCCCTGCTGGTAATTCACGGAAGCTTACCGTGGATTGCGCAGGCGGTCATTGCCTGGATTTCCTATGCAGGCACAGCCCTGTCGCTGACCTGGACTACCATTTTTCAGGCGCATCCGGCAGATATCCGCAGGCGCGTACAAGTACAGGATTCAAACCGGTCACTGATCTATACATTGGTCGTAGTAGCGGCCATGGTTAGTCTGTTTGCCGTGATGTACCTCATCAGCTCCGTCCAGAACGAACCACAGGACAAGATTATCGGGCATATTATTCTGTCGCTGTGTTCTATTTCGTGTTCATGGTTTCTGGTGCATACGCTTTTTACCATTCATTACGCCCATGTCTATTATGACAGTACGCAGAAGGGCAAATCCGGCGGACTGGACTTTCCGGATGACGAGGCACCGGACTATCTGGACTTTGCCTATTTCTCCTTTGTGATCGGCATGACCAGTCAGGTTTCGGATGTACAGATTTCGTCGAAACCCATGCGCCGGCTGGCTTTGTTACATGGGTTACTGTCATTTGTATTTAACGCATTAATTGTTGCATTGACCATAAATACAGTTTCCGGGCTGCTGGGACGTTAAACCAGGGATATTCTGCATGATTATTGCCACTACATCACTAATTTAGGTCCGGAAATCGTTAGCTATTTTTGGGTTTCTCATTTATATTACGTTTTTAGTCACTTACTGACTGCATTTGTAAGCTGTATTCGTTCAAGGCAACCTGATGAACTTTTTATATCCTCAGTTTCTTTTTGGCCTGCTGGCCGTTTCTGTACCCATTGCCATTCACCTGTTCAACTTTCGCCGGACACGCCGGGTTCTGTTTACGAATGTTGCGTTACTGAAGAATGTTCAGACAGAAACCAAGTCGTTCCGGCGGCTGAAGCATTTGCTGATCCTGCTGGCGCGCTGCCTGTTTCTGGCGTGTCTGGCACTGGCGTTTGCCCAGCCGTTTATTCCCAGCAAGAGTAAGCTTGGCCTGTCCCGTCAGGGCGTTACCAGCCTGTACGTTGATAATTCGTACAGTATGCAGAACGAGCAGAATGAAAAGCGCTATCTGGATATGGCCACCGGCAAGCTCGATGAGCTGCTTACGCTGTTCCGGAACGCCACCTCTCTCCAGTTGATTACGAACGACTTTTCGGCCGACGAACAGCGGCCGGGCAGTGCCGAAGCCATCCGCGACCGGGTCACTTCGGTGCGGTTTGCTCATACGCCCCGTAGCCTCGAATCGGTTTACCGGCGGCAGCGCAACCTGATGGCGACCCTGAATCCGGGCGGCAAAAATCAGCTGTTCTGGTTTTCGGATTTTCAGAAAAGTACAGCCGGTGAGCTCTCGCGGCTCAAAACGGATACCTCCGACCGTGTTTTTCTGGTGCCGATGAACGCCAAACAGACCAAAAACGTCTATGTCGATTCTGTCTGGCTGGCTACGCCGTTTATCCGGGAAATGCAGAACAACAGCCTCAACATTAAACTCAGCAACGGTGGCCGCGAAACGGTCAAAAACCTGCCGGTCCGGCTTTATATTGACAATACACAAACCTCGACCGGTACGGCCAACCTCGACAGCGAAGGTAGCGCGACCATCGCCCTGAACTTCAACGTAACGTCGAAAGGCTACCACCGCGGCCGGATTGTGTTCGAAGATTATCCGATCACGTTCGACAACGAATATTACTTTGTCATTGAAGCCTCGCCCTCAATCCGGGTGCTGCACCTGTATGGCGAACGGGCGGGCGGCAACGGTGTCGATTATGTATCGACCGTATACTCAAACGACAGTCTGTTTGTCCGCCGGAGTTTTTCTGCACAGAACTTTGATGTCGGTCAGTTAAAAGAGACGGATCTGGTTGTGCTGGAAGGCGTCAGCCAGATTGCCGGTACACTTCGTACCGAGCTGGACCGCTTTGTCCGCCAGGGCGGCAGTTTAGCCGTTATTCCGCCGCCGACACCGGATGTAAACAGCTACGGGCCATTCCTGGCCGGTCTGGGCATCAGCGGCCTGCAGGTGACACCACCGGCGGCCAATGCACCTACCCTGCCCCTCAACGACCCCGACCGGCGCAACCCGTTCTTTGCGGATGTGTTCCAACAAAGTTTTCAATCGGAGCCGCTCAATTTACCGGGCGCCTTACCGGTGTGGCGCTGGAATGCCGGTCAGCGCCTGCTGGCCATCCGCGACGGCAACCCGTTCCTGACGCAGACAACCGTTGGCAATACAAACGGCCGGCAGGGCAAGGTGTATGTCTTTGCCAATCCGCTGGGCAACCAGTACGGCAATCTGGCTGAGCACGCGCTGTTTGTGCCGATTATGTACAAAATCGCCGCACTGAGCGTACAGGCACAGCGGAGTGCTTATTCGTTCGATGAAAACGTAGTGACAATTCCGGTCGCCAACCCATCGGAAAAGGCGGTTTACAAACTGAAGAAAGATAAACTGGAGATTATTCCGGTGCAGCGGGTTATCGGCAATCAGCTGGTGCTCGAAATGCCGAAAAGTAATCAGCTGGCTGCCGGTCAGGACGTAGAAGCCGGCTACTACGAACTTCAGGACAACAATGGTAAAACAGAGCGTTTGCTGGCTCTGAACCACGGCAACGAAGAGTCGGCAATGAGTTTCTATTCTGCCGATGAGCTGCGGCAGGCTTTCAGCGGGCAACCGAATGTAGAAGTATTCGACAGTATTACCGACAATGATTTTGTCCAGGTACTGGAACAGGAAAATCTGGGCAAAAGCCTATGGAAATATTTCCTGCTGGCAGCACTCGGTTTCCTGCTGTTTGAGATCGCCCTCGTCCGGTTTATGAAGGGATAAATGCTTATATTTGACCAGCTAACCTGCATCCGCTCATGCCTACGATTCAGTTACAACTACCGATTCAGCTTGAGCCAGGCGATCACCATCGTCTGGCCGAGGAAATCCGACAGATGACGGATGATGAGTTTTACTACGTGTGTCAGGACAATCCTGACTACAAGTTTGAGCGGGATGGTTTGGGTAACATTGACATTATGGGACAAACAGGCGGTGAAACCGGCGAACGCAACAGCGAGTTAAATGCAGAACTGGTATTGTGGAACCGCAAAGACCGGACAGGCTTTGTGTATGATTCGTCAACCGGTTTCCGGTTACCGAACGGTGCCACACGGTCGCCGGATGTTGCATGGGTCTCAGCTGACCGCCGGAATGCCCTGACAGCAGAAGAACGTAAAAAATTCCCGCCCTTGTGCCCGGACTTCCTGGTAGAATTGCTTTCGGAGTCAGACTCACTTACAGAGGGCCGTAAAAAGATGCTGGAATACATGGATAATGGCTGTCTGCTTGGCTGGCTTATCTATCCGAAAACAGAAACGGCTTACATTTACCGTAAGGATGGTTCGGTCAGCGTCGTTCAGGGGTTCGACAATCATTTATCCGGTGAGGCTATTCTGCCTGATTTCAGCTTTGACCTGTCACTGCTCCGGTAAGCAGGCCATTCGGTAATACTGACAGTAATATACCTTACCAAACTCTTCAATAGACCGGCGATAGGTAGGCTCAAATCCGTAGCGTTCATAAAAAGCCATTAATTTAGGGCGTGTCGCATCCGTTTCAAGCTGGATTTCGCGAACGCCCTTTTTTCGTCCCTCTGCAAGACAGAAATCAAGCATCCACTGAAAGAGATTCTGCCCGGCAAAGGTGCGGCGAATGGCGACTTTATGCACAAACCCGGCCGTACCGTCAGGGACATTATCATAATAAAGCGGATCTTTCCACTGGAGAATAAATGTAGCGGCCGGTATCCCGTCGACATACATTACATGGCAGTTATCCCGCGTAAAGTCATCGACCAGCGTTTCGACCGACAGGTCCTCTATATCCCACATGACCTGCCCGTTGTCGATCAGCCACTGTCCGACCTCACGTAATACATTGATAAAATCATCCGGACGGTCGTTGCGGAAGGTAATCGTCATGGCTTGTCAGTTTATACCGTGAAAACAGCGGTAAATAAACAGGTTTTCAGCCTTTTCTGCATACAAACGAAACGTTATTCCTGTGAAAATACGGCTTTCAGCTATCCTGATCACCCTAGCCACCTGTGCCATGGCGCAACCTGCATTTAAACCGAATTACGATGAGAATAAGATGCCGGCCTACACGCTGCCCAATGTATTGCAGCTGCCGGGCGGACAGCCGGTGACCTCGGCAAAGCAATGGAGCACCGTTCAGCGGCCGGCGATCCTGCAGCTTTTTAAAGAGCATGTATATGGCCAAATGCCCGGTAAACCCCGTGTGATCCGCTCCGTGGTGCGGTCAGTAGACGAGCAGGCACTGGGCGGAAAGGCTATCCGGAAGCAGCTGACCCTGTTTTTTGGCAACGGCGACGATGCCCCGAACATGGAGATATTACTGTATCTGCCCAAAACCACCAAACCCGCTCCTGTTTTTGCCGGCCTCAATTTTTTCGGAAATCATTGTGTCAGCAACGACCCGGGTATCCTGCTGTCGACGCGGTGGTTACCAAACCGCAATGAGCAAGTGGTAACTAACCGGGCAACGGAAAAAGCACGCGGTATGCAGGCAAGCCGCTGGGAAGTTGAGGAACTGATTGCACATGGCTACGGAACGGCGACGGTTTATTACGGTGACCTGGAACCCGACCACGCAACCGGCTGGCAGACCGGTATCCGGACCACACTCAAGGATGAACTACATATCGCTCCCGAAGCCTGGTCGGCCATCGGCGCCTGGGCATGGGGGCTCAGCCGCCTGATGGACTATCTGGAAACCGATCCGGCCGTTGATGCAAAACGGGTGATGCTGCACGGGCACTCACGGCTGGGAAAAGCCGCGCTCTGGGCCGGTGCCAATGACGAGCGGTTTGCCATGGTCATTTCCAACGATTCGGGCGAGGGCGGGGCTGCGATTGCGCGCCGTATGTTCGGCGAAACCGTCGAACGGATTAACACCTCGTTCCCTTACTGGTTTGTCGGCAAGTTCAAAAGCTATAATCAAAACGAAAATGCCATGCCGACTGACCAGCACATGCTGCTGGCCCTGGTTGCCCCCCGTCCGCTTTATGTAGCCAGCGCACAAGACGACCAGTGGGCTGACCCGAAGGGCGAGTTCCTGGGGGCAAAGGAAGCCGAACCGGTCTGGACGCTGTTTGGCAAAAAAGGACTTGGTGTATCGGCTATGCCGTCAGTCGATCAGCCGGTCGGGCAAACCATCGGTTACCACATCCGGACCGGCGGCCATGACATTACGCCCTACGACTGGCAACAATACATCCGGTTTGCGGACAAGCATTTTAGAAAACCGTGATTACCGGACATGAATCAGATCATACTGTCACAAGTCTAAAATCCGGACATATTGACAAAAGTCAACCCTAAAGCAACCCTGATTCAGGACATATTGTCATAAAAATTGATTTGGTATACGGTTTGTTACAGTATGGTTGTCTTTAAACAACAACACATAAGAACAAAACCATGAACTCAATAGCACGCTTCCATAATCATGCCCCGTCTTTTTTCAGCAATTTTCCTTTCGGCCGCGAAGTAAGCAGCGCCTGGACCAACGGAACAGCGACCCCGTCAGTTAATGTAGTTGAACACGAGAACGGCTTCAGGATTGATGTTGCCGCGCCGGGCTTACCGAAAGAGGCCTTTGCGCTCAATCTTGATCAGCATACACTAACTATCTCAGCCGTTCAGGAAGACAAAAAAGAGACAACTGACGGTGAGAATTATACCCGCCGTGAGTTTAGTTATTCGTCGTTCAAACGTAGTTTTACGCTGCCGGATACCATAGACAGCGACAACATACAGGCGAGCTACAAAGACGGTATTCTGTCGGTTGACTTACCGAAACGGGAAGAGGCAAAACCCAAAGCGGCCCGCCAGATTGCGATTAATTAAGTAGCTTTAACAAGCTGTTGTTAAAATTTGTTAAGTACCTAAATACCTGAAATTTTTCAAGCACCTGTTTCCGTTATATTGGCGAAGGATTTCTTCAGAACATAACACAAAAGGAACAGTAAAAATACACCCTAGTAAATAGACCATGAAAAGTAACTGGAAAGCATTAACGTTAATTTCGCTGCTATCAAGCGGTTTAACACTGGCTGCCTACAACTTCCTGGGTTTCAATAATAAGGACGTTGTTTTCAGTGATTCAGGCAGCAACCCCATTAGTCGCTTAGTTTCTATGCCCGGCGGTGCTACTACAGCCGGTGCGCCCGGTGATTTCTCATTCGCTGCCGAACTGGCGTCGCCTACCGTTGTACACATTCGTACAACCATGACCCGTACCGTTCGTCAGCAACAGATGCCTGATATTTTCCGCGATTTCTTCGGTGATGACTTTGGCGGGGCACCCCGTCAGCAGCGCCAGCAGGGCCAAGCTTCCGGCTCGGGCGTAATCATCAGCAAGGATGGATACATTGTAACAAACAATCACGTGGTTCAGGATGCTGACCAGGTTGAGGTTGTCTTAACCGACAAACGCAGCTATAAAGCGAAAGTGATTGGTACTGACCCGCTGACTGACCTGGCCGTCGTGAAAATTGAAGCCGCCAACCTCCCTGCCATTACGTTAGGTGATTCGGACGGCCTGAAATTAGGCGAATGGGTATTGGCGGTTGGTTATCCGCTTGACCTGGAATCAACGGTAACGGCCGGTATTGTCAGTGCGAAAGGACGCCGGATTGGTATTCTGGAGCAGGATTTTGCCCAGCGTCAGCAACGTCAGGGTCAGGGTTCCGGCCAGCAAAAGGCAGTTGATACGCCGGTAGAGGCCTTTATTCAGACCGATGCTGCCATCAACCCTGGTAACTCAGGTGGTGCACTGGTAAACCTGCGTGGTGAACTGGTCGGTATTAACTCCGCCATTGCCTCTGCAACCGGTTATTACAGTGGTTACGGTTTTGCCGTACCAGTATCGCTGGTGAAAAAAGTAACGGCCGATATTGTGAAATTCGGTAACGTACAACGGGGTTATCTGGGTGTCATCCCGGTAGAACTGGACAGCAAAAAAGCCCAGGAACTGGGTTCGAAAGTTGGCCGTGGTATCTACGTGAACGATGTAACAGATAACGGTGCAGCCAAGGCTGCCGGTCTCCAGAAAGGTGACGTTATCGTGAAAATGGAAGGCCAGAACATTGACTCAGATGCCCAGATGCGTGAAATCATCGGCCGTCGTCGTCCGGGCGATCCGATTACGGTAACCATCAACCGGAATGGTTCTGAGCGCGATGTCAAAGTGGTATTGCGGAACCGAAACGGTGGTAACGAAGTCATCAAACGCGAAGAAGTAGCCGCTACCTCATTAGGTGTACTGGGTGCTCAGTTTGAAGACCTCACTCAGAACGATGCCAAGCAGCTGGGTGTCAGCGGCGGGGTACGCATCAAACAGATCACCGACGGTAAACTGGCGGAAACGGATATTGAAGAAGGCTTCATCATTGTGAAGGCAAATGGCAAAAATGTAAAATCAGTAAAAGATCTGCAAGCCATCCTGTCTAACGTGAAAGAAGGTGAGGGCCTGATGCTGATCGGAATGTATCCGAACAGCTCGCGGATGTACTACTACGCCGTGCCTGTTTAAACACTCCTGATCAAATACTAAAAAAGCTGTCCGGCGACCCGGACAGCTTTTTTTATAGGTATACACAAGCATTTACTGCCTGATTACCTTAACTACCTGCCGGCGGCTACCACTGATCGCCTGCACGAAATAAACACCCGCCGCCTGCCGGAGCGGAATCAGTTGCCGCTCACGTGCCGATGCGGCCTTAATCACCTGATCGTGGAGCAGTTCGCCCTGTGCGTTCATCATGCGGAGGGTTAGTTCCGTACCGGCTGCTCCCTGCACCTCAACCGCTACCTGCTCCCGGCTGGTCGGGTTTTCGAGTACAGTCAGCGTCAGGTTACCAGCCGGCTCACCAGCTGACATCCGCGCGGCACCGGAACAAAAGGCCGCGAAGTTAAACGTGTAGTTCACCGTTACCCCGTTTTGGGTCGCATAAATCATGAGCGGTTTCGGGTCGGCCCGTAAGCCCGGCTCAACGATTCCGGTCGGGTTGCTGAGCGAGGCCCGCTGTACGCCGATGGCAATGTAATTGATCAGGCTGCCGTCGCCACCCGTTGTCCGGAACGTGATCGCTCCGGTTGCGCAGTCATAGAGGGGTGCGATCAGCGCCAGTGGCTGCATACCGCCGGTCGGAGATACAATAATGCTGAACAACGCCTGAGCCGACAGCCCGCCCGGATCAGTTGCCGTAATAATAACCGGGTAGCTGCCCTGCGCGGTCACTGTGCCGGAGATCGTACGGGTGGCTGCATTAAAACTCAGCCCGCCTGGTAAGCCTGCCGCAGCATAGGTCAGTACATCGCTGTTGGGGTCAGCAAACGTATTTACCGGAACCTGAAAGCTGAACGCCGCCCCCTGCTGCACGACCTGATTGGCCAGCGGCATCACCAGCACCGGCGGCTGGTTAGCCCCACTGCCCTGACAGTAGTTCCGGAAGTTAAACAGATAAGACACCACCTGTCCGTTTTGCCGGGCCATCAGGTTGAGGATTTTTGTATTCGGATCGCCGAGAATTGCCGGATCAATCGTATGAACCGCCTTGGTTGTCCAGCCTGTCACTCCGACGGCCATATACTCAACCGGAGACCCATCACCCCCGGTTGTCTGGAATGTCAGCATACCGGTCTGGCAATCAAACTGCGGTTGTACCAGAGCCAGCTGCTGAATAAATGTCATAGCCTTATCGGCCTGAATCAACCCATAGCCGGTCAGGTAATCGAAACCGGTATCGAAGCCGGGTGTCAGCGGGTCGTCCATATCCAATGTGGATTGCTGCAGGTAGCTTTTCATCAGTTGCGGCGACAGATAACCGCCTGCCTTTTCCATCAGCAACGCCCCGACAGCCGCCGCATGTGGTGCCGCCGCCGATGTACCGAAAAAATTGGGTATTCCATCCTTCTCAAGATCGGTGCTTGCTGCGTAAAAAAACGTAGTATTCCCACCGTCAGGTGCCACAATTTCCGGCTTCTGCCGATAAACGGCACTGATCGCGGCGTCACTGCCATCAAAAAGGATGGGTACCCCACCGGCCGACGAAAAAGTTTCAATAACCGGCGCCGCTAAAGTGGTATTAAAAGCCGGTGTCAGCGTATAGCGTGCGGCACCGACCGCAATTGCATTTTCAGCGTTTGCGTGTCCATAGCTGGTGGCGCTTTTTGTATCGAACGCCACACTTACATTTGATCCAAAGTTCACCCACTTTACACGGGCCGGATT
>NZ_CAMFHL010000223.1 GCF_945952095.1 uncultured Arsenicibacter sp.
CGCATCGCCAGTTTCAGCATCAGCGAGTAGCCGAATTTCTTCCATTTCGCCACATCGCCTTTGTATACGTACGCATCGTTTGTCGGGCCGGCAACAGCGGTGTTCAGCGCAGCAGTTGCCGTTTCCAGACGGGTCAGCAATGATTTATAGATGCTTTCCTGCGTATCGTATGCCGGCAGGGTTACACCGGCTTTGCCCTGCAGCGCCTGTGTGTACGGAATGTCGCCATACACATCCGTGATGGTTGCCAGCGACAGCACCTGCATGATTACCGCAATGTTTTTCAGGTTGGCCAACGCCGGTTTGTCCGTTGTCAGTTTCTCCATTTCGTAGGCGTAGCTGGCCGCATTATAGCTGCCGCTCCACGTACGCTGCTGATAATCAGTCGTATTGCTTGATTGAACGTATTTATCGCCGTTTGAGTAGTAGTTGGCCGCACCCGACGTTGTCGAGGAAAACAGCTGCACCCACATGCTCTGGAACAGAATAGACCCGTTATAACCCGTAATTGAGTTAACGTGGTTATACTGAATACTTGGCAACAAAAGGTTCGGATCGAACGTCGTCGACGACGCCCGGGTTGGATCGGTGTTGATTTGATCAAATTTATCAGTACAAGCAACCTGCAGCGACCCAACAAGAAGTGTTAATGCGATCAGTCTCTTTTTCATGGAAATGCTTATTTGAATTTGATGTTTACGTTAATGCCATAGTTACGCGACGAAGGCAGGCTTGTTCCTTCGATACCGGCATAGCGGAGATTAGCACCAAATGTTGCTTCTGGATCGATGTTGGTGGTCTTTTTCATCAGGTAAGCCAGGTTACGGCCAACCAGTGAAACGTTTACGCTGCGAATCAGCGGAACACCAGCTAACAGACGGGCAGGGACATTGAAGCCAAGAGTGATCTGACGCAATTTGATAAAGTCGCCGTCAACAACGCTCAGTTTGGTTACGTTGTTGGCAAGGGCTGTATAATAATCCTGCGCGCGGGCAGTTACCGTGTTGGCCGCACCACCTTCTACTACACCGGTTTTGATACCGGTATCACGGCCTTCCAGGGTTGCCTGGTGCAGACCACGACGGTAAGCATAGTTTTCAGTCGCTGACAGGATTTTGTTTCCGTAGTTGTAATCAAGCAGGAACGACAGGTTGAACGCTCCGTAGGTCAGGTCATTGTTCAGACCACCGAACAGCGTTGGCAGTACGGTTCCCATATTGATCAGATCACCACGAACCGGCAGACCTGAGGCATCAACAATGATCTGGCCGTTCGACGAGTACTTGTAGTCGTACGCACGAATCTGCGGACCAGGCTGACCCACTACGAATGCCGTAATGGCGTTACCCAGTGTTGCACGGTTTGAGCCCAGACCGATTGTGTTGTTGTTCTGATCGGTTTGCAGGATCTTGTTGTGTACCGATGTCAGGTTCAGCGACACGTTCCACTGCAGTTTCGACGACTTAACCGGTGTACCGTTCAGCATCAGCTCGATACCCTGGTTCTGTGTTGACCCTGTACCAACGATGCCGCTTGTATAACCCGTTGCCCAGCTATAGTTGGCAGGCATGATCTCGTTATGTGTCTTCTGGGTGAAGTACGCCAGGTCAAAGCCTAACCGGTTGTTGTAGAACTTCATTTCCAGACCCAGTTCCAGCTCGCTCTTCGTAAACGGCTTCAGGAACAGGTTTGGCAGGCCCGAGCTGAAGTTACCCGTTGCAATACCGTTGATCGAGTTGCCGACACCATAATAGATGTTTGTACCGTACGGTGTTGTTGGTTCACCGCTGGTTGTTGCATACGACGCACGGAATTTACCGAAGCTCAGGTTTGGTACGGTGAACAGATCCGTGAAGACTAATGAACCGGTTACCGATGGCGTGAAGATCGAACGGGCAGTGCTTGGCAGTGTTGAATACGCATCATAACGGCCGGTTGTGCTCAGGTTAAGGATGCCTTTGTAGCTCAGGTCAACGTTGTAGTATGCCGAGTGTACTTCTGTGTTTGCCACTTCATACGAACGGCCGAAGTTAACCACGTTGTTGTAGCTGTACAGGTAAGGCAGTACGAACGGACTGCCGCTGACACCCATTTTCTCGTAGTTGTTCTTACGGATGTTACCACCGATAAGGGCGTCTACGGAAATGTCGCTGGTGATATTGCGGTTAATGCCGATCAGACCGTCGATGTTCAGTTCGGTACGCTGTGCGTTCGACAGTTCGTCGAGACCGCCACGGCCCTGGTTTGAATAACCGGTACCCCATGGTGTAACCTTGAAAATCCGGTCATTTGAGTTGTCATAACCGACACGGCCCTGTGCATAAATCCAGTCAGCAAACTGGTATTTTGCCGATGCCATTGAGATCAGACGCTTCCGGTCAACGTTGTTTACGAACTGATTAACCACGAAATACGGGTTTGTTACATATTCGTCATCGCTGAAAACCACCTCGCGGCCGGTTGTCGTGTTGTAACCCGGTGCCAGAATACGCTCGTCGATGTTGGTAGCCAGGAACATACCGTTGTTGGCGTTCATCGGGCCATCGCTCAGGATTGGCTTGTTCTTCACCCGCTCATCGATGTAGTTAGCCAGCACGTTGATGCTCAGCTTCGATGTAATGTTCTGATCGACCGTCAGGTTGATTGTCTTACGGGTCAGACCGCTGTTTTCGATAATGGCTTTATTATCCAGGTTCGACATTGACAGGCGGAATGAGCCGTTGTCGCCACCCTTGGTTACCGATACGGTGTTTGTAAAGTTTGTACCGGTTTTGTAGAAGTTCTTAACGTTGTTGCGCTGTGCTGAGTAAGCATACTGGTTACCGTCGAACTGAGTCAGCATTGAGCCGTCCAGTTTAGCACCCCAGCTCATACGGGCAGTCTGCTGGGCAGCGGCCTGCGTCGTTGGTTTCTGACCGTACGTACCCTGACCATACACATACTGGAAATCCGTGAAGTCAATGGCTTTATCGGCCGAGAAGTTCATGTTATAATCAACCGCGAAGTCGCCTTTTTTACCGGTTTTCGTCGTGATCAGGATTACACCGTTTGAGGCGCGGGCACCATACAGGGCCGAGGCCGACTGGCCTTTCAGGACCGTGATTTTTTCAACGTCATCCGGGTTGATGTTACCCAGACCGTCACCACCATCGGCACCACCCCACTCACCGGCGCTGCCGCGCTGGGTGTTGTCCATTGGTACCCCGTTGATAACGATCAGCGGCGAACCGGCTGAGTTCATACTTGGCATACCACGGAGTAACAGCTTCGACGTACCGCCCGGGCCACCGTTTGTTCCTTTAACCGACAGACCGGCAACGCGGCCAACCAGTGAGTTACCAATGTTGGTCTCGCGGGCTTTTGTCAGCATACCACCGTCAACCGTTGTAACGGCATAGCCTACTTTACGGGCATCTTTAGAAACGCCGAGGGCTGTTACAACAACCTCATTCAGGACGGCACTGCCCGGATTCAGTGAGATGTTAACGACTGCTTTATTACCTACTGCAACCTCCTGCGTTTCATAACCGATGTATGAAAAGACCAGCACAGCATTACCATCGGCTACAGCTAGCCGATACTCACCGTTGGCTCCTGTCGTTGTACCTTTCGATGTACCCTTGACAGACACAGAAGCACCCGCTAACTTATTCCCTTTCTCGTCAGACACAACACCCGTGATGTCCTTGTCAGCTCCAAAAGAAAACGACATGGCGACGAAAATCCAGGCTCCTAACAGAAGCATACCTTTAGAAAAGGCTTTTCGTAAAGTTGTTTTCATGAATTGTTTTGAGATTAGATAAACTTTCTTCTTTAGGCACGTTGAGACAAATACTGCCATTTGTCATTCACTTTTGCTTAACCTGTAGCTATACTTAATTACCGGTCAAGATCAAGTTGTATGACTTTTGGGTCAAGATGTGCAAATATATTATGAATTTAAAAAAATTTAATAAATGAAGCCAGTTTTTAAAAATTTTAATTTTGACGTATAACATTCTGAATAGTATACACAAATCAAATATTATTACACAAAACACCTTCTCCGCAAAACAATCTTCTAAATAGCAAACAGTCACCTTCGATATATCGGGCAGTAGCCCGCATTATTATCGCTGTATTAACAACCGGCCGCAGCCATATCCCCCGCATTATTTTCCGGGATTACAGTTAGTTTTGTTCACCTTTCAGGTCTTATACCCTATTCTATGCGCGTTACCCGTAAAGCAGTTTACCTTTTTGCCTGGGCAATTCTCTCAGGCCTCATTCAACCGCTGCTCGCCCAGCCTGCGGCAAGCCGGTACACCTACTTCAGCGGCACCATCGGTACTGTGCCCGTTATCATGCACCTGCACCAGTACGGCAACAAGGTGTCGGGCTATTATTATTACCAGAAGCAGCAACAGCCTATTCCTTGTATAGGAACGGTCAGCAAAGACTCGTTACGGCTGACAGCCTGGCTGGGGTCGGCTATTGACGAGGCGTTTGACGGAACCTGGAAAGCAGGACAGTTTCAGGGCAAATGGACCAACAATGCCAAACAGTCGGGCCTGACCTTTAACCTTCAGGCCAGTGCGGCCAAATCCGATCAGTTTGTCTATATCTATACGGAAGGGTCGAAGAAGCTGATTGAAAACAAGGGAAAAACCGAAGTCCCCGCTGCCGATTATCTGGAAGGAACGATCTGGCCAACCGAGCGAATGGCTGCCGGTCAGGAAGCATTGACCGGTGTTATCCGTAAAAAACTGAAAATACCCGATGGTGCGACACCGGGTAATGTCTTTCTGCAACGCCGGAAGGCTTATCTGGCGGCCTACGTCAAAGAGAATGCCGGGGTATCGCAGAAAGAAATGCTGGAGTCAGTCGGACAATACAGCCAGTCGTCGCAGTCGAACCTGCAACTGGTCTACTGGTCGGATCAATATGCGGTACTGGCCCTGTCTTCGTATGAATATACCGGCGGAGCGCACGGCAACTATGGTACTGATTACACAACCGTAGACCTCAAAACCGGTAAGGTTGTTTCGCTCGCGGATATTCTGACACCGGTTGGCAGGCAGAAATTGCCGGCGTTGCTGGCGGCTAATTTCAGAAAGCAGTATGCGGTGAAACCGTCAGAAACCTTGCAGCAGGCTGGTCTTTTTGACAATTCGATCAAGCCCAACGGCAATTTTTATGTGACCGGCACCACGCTGACGTTCTGCTACACGCCGTACGAAATCGGGCCGTATGCGATGGGCGAAATCCAGATCCCGATTCCGCTGAGTCAGCTCGCAGGCGGGCTGGTTAAACCATAATACCCTACCCTTCGACAGCCCGGAAGAACTGCTCCAGTTTTTCCGGGTCAAGTTTCCCGCCGGTCCGGACGCTGCTGCACAAATCAAGCCCGAACGGCTGAACGGTGTCTATTGCTGCGCGGACATTACCGGCATTCAGGCCACCGGCCAGAAATACCGGCACCCGGCTTTGCGCCACAATCTGCCGGCTGAGCGCCCAGTCGTGGGCACGGCCCGTGCCACCCAGTACTTTTACGGCCAGATTCGGGTTTCCGGAATCGAGCAGCAGGGCATCAACGTGGTCAGCAGCGGCCAGAGCCTCGTCAATCGAGGCTTCATCCAGCACATGGATTACCTGTACGAGCTTAACTGCCGGCAGCGCGGCGCGTATGTCGGCATACGATCCTTCGCTCAGAGCGTCAACAAGCTGAATGGTATTGGTTTGTACCTGCTGATGGTGGGCAATCACAGCGGGCGCCGTCACCTCGCTGGTCAGCAAAAAGGTTGCAATGGGTGGCGGTACCGTCCGGACGATGGACCGGATCAGCTCATCGCTGATTACTCCCGGACCACTCGGCATATGCCCGACCAGCCCGAGTGCCGCCGCGCCGTATGCCACGGCTGTTTTTGCCTCCTCAACACTGCTGATGCAGCAGATTTTAACACGTATCGACATAAGGTATTGAGCGAATTAGTGAATGTACGATTGAGTAAATAAACCACTGACATACAACCCTTTGCTCTCTGGCTAAGTCGAATCTAATTCTGATTGCTTACTTAGACAGGCATAGGTTTGTTTCACATCGGACGCAATATTCGGAAAATCCTGTTAATCCCGTCATCCTGTCTGAAAATCACCTTTCGTTTTGGACAGGATTTACAGGATTATATGATTTTGCAGGTGACCACATGTGGCAGCAATGTTATGCAGGAAATCCTGTTGATTCCGTCATCCTGTCTGAAAATCACGAAAAGCGTTTGAAGAACTCCGCTTCGTAGCTCGCTCCTATCGGAATCTCCTCGCCGCCCAGCGTAATAATCCGGTTCCGGACGCCTTCGATCCGGTGAAACGGCACAATATAGGACCGGTGGACGCGGATAAAATAGTCCTCCGCCCCTTCGGTTTCTTCCAGTTTCTGCGCCATTGCTTTCATCGTCATCCGGGCCACTACCGGGCGGCTGTTCTGTACGTGTATCTTCAGATAGTCGTCCAGCCCCTCGATAAACAATATATCTTCGATCGAAATTTTGTACATCCGGTAGTCGGCGCGTATGTAGAGGTAAGCAGTTTTCGGCAGCGGTACGCGGTTGATAAGCGCATGATAGTCTTTCGCTTTCTCCACCGCCTGCAAAAAGCGGTCGCGTGTGAAGGGTTTCAGCAGGTAATCGACGGCGTTCAGGTTAAAACCCTCCACCGCATATTCGGCATAGGCGGTGGTGAAAATTACCATCAGCTGGCTAAGCCCCTCCTCTTGCCGGGCCGCCTGATGAAAATCGATGCCTGACATGGCCGGCATGTTAATATCCAGAAACAGGACATCGACCGGATGCTCACGCAGATACGCAAGAGCATCGTCGGTCCGGGTAAAGGTCTGTACCAGTTCAATGGCGTCGGTCAGGCTACAGAAATGAGTCAGTAAACGCAGCGCCGGTGGTTCGTCGTCGAGTGCTATGGCACGTATCATGTGAGCTGAATCGTTAAATCGACCGTATAGTCAGTGCCGGTATCTGTAATCACGAGCAGGTGTTTATTCGGATACAACAGGTCTAAGCGGGCTTTTGTATTTTTCACCCCGATCCCGCCCGGCATTTCCTCTTCATAAAATAACCGCAGTTTTTTGTTGGCGACACGCATATGCAGCTTATCCTGTTCAACGTGAATAGCAATCCTGATCAGCGAACGTACCTGTGGATTGACGCCGTATTTAAATGCATTTTCGATAAACGAAATCAGGATCAGCGGACTAATCGTCAACCCACCGGATGTTCCGGTAATGGATGCTTCGATCTCTGCCGTTTCGTCGAGCCGCAGCTTTTGCAGGGAAATATAGTGGCTGATGTATTCCAGCTCCCGGGCCAGCGGGACCTGCTCTCCCTGCGCGTCGCGGATCACGTACCGCATCAGTGCCGAGAGTTCTACGATGGCCTCCGGCGTACTATCCGACTTTTCAATCGCCAGCGAGTAAATGGTATTCAGGGTATTAAACAAAAAATGGGGATTAATCTGCGCTTTCAGGTACGACAGTTCGGCATTCAGTTTTTCCTGCTGCATACGGCGAAGCCGGTTATTGACCTGTAGGGCTAAGGACCCGAACACACCTACCAGAAACAGAAACAGCGAATGACTCAATTCGAAGCCTATGGGTGGTTTATGTTTCTCATCGTCAGGGTTTCGGGGAGGGGGCGGCATACCGGCATGCGCTCCTGCCGCATCACGCGGATGACTGTGGGTCATCTCCATAACCGGTGAAAACGCCGTTTGCCGGTCTGCCCAAAATAACAGACCAAAAATGATTCCGAAGCCGATAGCAATACCCGTTCCGTATACCAGAATGCGGTCCTGAAAGTAAAACCGCGGGATCAGTATGTAATAGTGAATGTAAAAAAAGGCCAGCATCAGCAGATACGACAGAAAGTTCGTCAGCTCATGGGGATTGGACAGTATCTGCCGGACCTGCCCCGGACCATTCGGAGCAAATATGTAAGGCAATGCCAGAAAGGCCAGCCCAAACCCGATATGCGACACCATAACCCTGACCCGTCCCTTCATCAACCTGTTTTTGCAGTAATGTACAAAAGTCATACATCCCGCAAAAATTTAGTCGGTAAACCAGGGGTTTGTGCCGGCCGGGAGCAGTTAGCCGTTTATCGTTAGCTTCGTATTGGATTGGAGCGTTAGTTTTCCGCCATCATATACCACCCCTTTGGCGGTGCCGTTTACGTTCAGCAGAATGGCGTGTCCCGGTTTTATGGTCACAATATCCGATGCGGTCGGCAGCCGCCCACACGACCAGACACTGATATCGTTCCAGTTACCGGATTTGAGCGTGTACATGGCGGGGCAGCCATTACCGGGGCTAACCCGTACCAGCAGCGACGAAGACAGGCCAACGCAGGTGCTCCCGATCGTGCTGAAATTTGTCCCCGGCGTCAGTACCGGCGCGGTGCCTGAAGCGTCGTAATTAACGCCATACAACAGGTAGCTGCCGGCCCCCACATTGCTGAAACTGGTCTGTACCGACGAGTAATCGATGCTGTTTGTCTGCGTATTGACCAGGATATACCGCGTCATGTAGGCCGGGTTACTGTTCGTATGCGAAAAGCTGAAGTTTGCCGGAGCTGTAAAATTCTGCGCCAGTACAACCTGTCGGCCTGACAGGAAGCCCAATACCATCATTAGTAGTACACCTGCCTTCATGGCTTTATCTCATTAAACGTTATCCGGCAACAGTCAGACAAATACTATACCGTTTTTCTGAAAACGAATATAATAGCCGGACGCATTTCTCCATCGTCAGACAGCAACTTTCTGCAACCATTCATCAAGTATTATTTTCAGCGGCACGTATCTGGCTGTAAATTTGCGGGTTATTCGTTAACCTACCATGTATTTCCGTTTACTTACCACCTTTCTTTTTACACTTCTGACTGGTGTAAGCGCGTTCGCGCAGGATGCCACTATTTTTAAACCGGACTCGGTAAAACGCACGCTGACCGCCCGGCCGACGACGAATCATCTCCGTATCGACGGCAGGCTGGACGAAGGCGACTGGCAGCGGGCTGTGCCGGTGCAGAACTTCATCATGGTCGAACCGTTTCAGGGAAACCGCGCCACCCACGATACCGAAGTGCGGGTATTGTTCAACCGGCATTTCCTCTACATCGGGGCTTTTTGCCGCGACTCGCTGGGCCGCAGGAGCCTCCGGATTACCGATTTCAAACGGGATTTCAACATCCGTACCCACGACCATTTCGGCATTGCCATTGACGGTTTCAACGACCGCCGCAATGCGATGATTATGGCCACGAACCCTTACGGTACCCAACGCGACCTGCTCTCATTCGACGACCTGCTGTATGATACCGACTGGGACGGGCTCTGGCGCGTCCGGACGAGCCGTACGGATTCCGGCTGGGTGGCTGAAATGGCGATTCCCTGGCAAACACTCCGGTATCCGAAATCGGCAGATACGACCCAGACCTGGGGCATCAATTTTTTCCGGAATCGGCGCATGACCAACGAACTGACCAGCTGGTCGCGGTACCCGCGGTCGTTTTCCGCCTACCGGATGGATTATGCCGGACGGATTACCGGCCTGCAACCACCGCCGCCAACGGCAAACATCCGGTTTCAGCCCTATATTCTGACGTCATTTAACCATAAAAGCCAGGAAGGATCGCCCGATGTATCAGGCAGCTCGGTGAAACTCGGCGGTGAAGCCAAATGGGCGATTAATCCGAACACCGT
The DNA here is from genome assembly GCF_945952095.1 of uncultured Arsenicibacter sp. GTDB lineage: Bacteria > Bacteroidota > Bacteroidia > Cytophagales > Spirosomataceae > Arsenicibacter. Next base: position 9,745 of record NZ_CAMFHL010000223.1, read on the forward strand.
ACTCGACCTGACCTTCAACACCGATTTTGCGCAGGCCGACGCCGACCGGCAGGTCAATAATGTGACGCGGTTCTCGGTCTTTTTTCCCGAACGCCGCCAGTTTTTTCTGGAAAATGCGAGTCTGTTCGCTACCGGTGTCGGCCCGACGGAGGATATGTCGGGCGGCTCCATGCGGATTCAGCCGTTTTTCAGCCGCCGCATCGGCCTCGACGATTCCGGCAATCCGATCCCGATTGACGCCGGGGCGCGGCTGGTATACCGGTCGCTGAAACGAAACGCAGGCGGTATTGTGATGCGCCAGCGGGCCACCGGCACCTCACCGGCCACCAACTTCGCTGTTGGCCGGTATTCGCAGAATTTCGGTGCCCAGAACCGGGTAGGTGGTTTGTTCACCATCCGGCAGGAAGCTGATCTGGCAATTGGCAAAGATTCTATCCGGCAGGGGACAACGTCAGTCGTGGGTGCAGTCGATGGTTTTTTCCGGTTCAATGAATCGCACTCACTGAGTACGATGCTTATTCAGTCGGCCTCCACCGACGGTAAGCAGCGTGGCATGGCCGGCTACGCCCAATACTATTACACCTCAAATCAATGGAAATTCTGGTGGACGCAGTCCGTCGTCACGAAAGATTTTAACCCGTCGGTCGGGTTTGTGTCACGGAGCGATGTGATAGCTACTACGCCCGGCGTTTTCTTCTACAACCGGGGTAAGTGGATTCCCTTTAAGAAGTTAATCCGCGCCTTCGAACCGGGAATTATGACGGAGTTTTACCATCAGGCATCAACCGGCCGCCTGATTGAGAGCGTCATCAGCGTCAATCCGATCTGGTTTAACTTTCAGCGCGGCGGTTATTTCGGTATTCTGGTCAACCCGACCTATCAGTATCTGGCGGAGGTTTTCGACCCGCTGGGCGTACTTATTCAGCCGGGCACCTACCGCTATACCCGCTATCAGATGTATGCGGCCACCAACCCGTCGCGCAAGGTATCGTCGTCGCTGAATTATGAAGGCGGCCGCTACTACAACGGCAATCTGGGCACTTATGACTTTTCCGTCCGGTACTCGCCGATTCCGAACATTGCCCTGACCGGCCGTTATATCTCGAACCGCTTCCGGGATGTGGGCGAAGCAAAGACAACAACCACCGTTGACCTTTACTCGATTGAGGGGCGTATGGCGCTGAATCCACGTATTCAGCTGATCGGGTTTTACCAGAAAAACAGCACCGCTAACCCAAACGGCGGGCTGCGGGACACGTATAACATCCGGCTGGCGTGGGAATACCGGCCGCTTTCGTTTTTATATCTGGTCTTCAACCGGCGTGGCTTCAACAACATCACCCGCCAGCAGGAGCAGAATGTCATTGCCAAACTGAGCTATCTGAAGCAGTTTTAATGTAAAGTGGTGGCACGACTGGGCGTCCCCGACCTGGCGGTCGTGCCACCACTATCGTACTACCGCTTAACCTCTACAAACTCCCGGCTGCTCCCCGGCATACCATCGACGGTAGCGCCATCGGTAACGATCCGTAACCGGGTCAGGCCATCTGATGCAAAGAACGAAACGGATGCCTTACCGCTTTCGCCGACGGCAATCATGGGCTGCCAGTGCAGGGTAGCCCGGTGGTCGGGCCGCACATGATCCGGCTTGCTGACATCATACCGGGGTGCGTAAAATTCCCGCTTCGGCTGGAATCCCGGTACCTTTGTCAGCAACGTGCCTATCGGGGTATAATTTGTATTGACGGTCCCGCTGCCACCGCGCTTCAGCAGAATCGAAATAACGCCGCCGCCGCCGCGTGAACCATACATGGCAGTTGAGGCTCCTTTCAGGACATCAACCGCTTCTACATCGTGGACATTGATCGTGAGTGCAGACTCCTTGTCAACCGGCATCCCGTCAATCAGGAACAAAGGCTCGATAACACCCTGAAAATTAGCTGCACCGCGAATCTGTACTGTCGCAGACGTACCGGAACCGGATATCATCACACCCGCCACGCGGCTCCGGATTACATCTAGGATCGTCATGGCCCCGGCCGTATTCATCTGATCAAACTTAACCGTAGCATCGGCCGATCCGTACATCATCCGGCGGGTATCAACCGGCTCGGTTTTCTTTGCTTTTACGGTTACTTCTTTCAGCATTCGTTCATTGTTTTTCCGGATCTGCTCTTCCAGTTCCAGGTAGTCGTTGGTGCGGCGAACGAACTCCGCCCACTCCTCTCTGCGGACAAGAATCGGGTTAAACGGGGCTTTGGTAAACATAACTTTGGCCGGCTCAAAGGCATCCAGCGTCACATTGTAATTCCGGTTATTGCCCTTCATCGATGTGGCCTGAATAAACAGGCTGGTGGTATCGGCCAGTTCCAGACCGAACAACGCAAAATGGCCTTCATCATCCGTCTCCCCCATCATGAAACTGCGGGCACTGTCTTTTCCGGTCGCCACAACGGTCAGTTTTACCCGATTAGGCGAGGCTTTCGCAGCAGCCTGTTTATCCGGAATCACCAGACCCGGCGCAATTTCGCCTTCACCTGGCTTGCGCCTTGTTTTAGCGGCCTGACGACCCGGCTTCACAGCCAGCCCGGACAGGGAAAGGCCCGTTTCGACATCATAGTTCAGCGCCGGATAGTCACTGGCCAGCACCTCCGGCCAGGTGAACCGCCGCCACCCCTGAATCATCATCAGCAGATCGAGCTTTATATTACGTGTGTCATTCTTCGGGTCAAAATAATACCCCGGCTGTTCAATTTCGCCTTTAATATCGGATTCCAGCAGCAGGTAGGAGGCCATTGTCTGCGGGGCTGCATTGGCTTCCGGTGCCAGTTTGGTGTCAGTAACCGCCAGCGAGAAATTACCTTTTGCCGGCTTGCCGGTATTGTCGGTAACCGTAATGTCCAGCTTCACTTCCTCACGGGGCCTGTAACTGGCCTTATCCGGCTTCACGGTCACGTTCAGGCGTTCGTTATGGTCAATGAAAAACAGCCGTTCCGCCACCTGCTTATTCGTTTCATCAAACAGCGTAATCTGCCCGACGCCCTCCGGAAACTTTTCGCGCGGAATCTGCACCCAGAATGACCGTTTAGTAAGCGGCAGCTTCGACGCCTGCACCAGCAAGCTCCGCGACTGAAAAATAAGTGACGCATTCGTCTGGGCCGAAACCGGTAAAGGCGCCGATATTGCCGGAGTTATTCTGGATGCAAAGAAAGCTACGGTCATAGGC